>JBIPMR010000330.1:0-4888 GCA_044369025.1 Luteolibacter sp. | reverse complement strand
CCGGATTGAACACGACGAAGGTGACGGCGGCGCCGGTGGTGAACCGCTGTTTGATGCGTGCCTGCACGGCCGGCGTGAAGCTGCTGGTATCGACCTCGCCGATGGTCTCCGCGCGGGCAAACACCTTGACCGCCCCGGAACCGATCGCCTTCTCGCCATTCGCCAGGGCCTCTGCGCAGTTCGGGCAGGCGTCGTCCTTGCCCTTGACCACCAGCACCACCAGTTTTTTGCCGGCCGCCTTGGTCTGGGCATCCTGAAGTTCCGCCAGCGGCGTGAACCCGCGAGGCACGTCATCCTTGGCGGACAGCGGCAGAGTCATCGAAAAGGCAAGGCAGAGCAGGGCGGCAATCGGTTTTTGTTTCATGGGAGCTGGTTGAATCCGGGCAAAAGTGAACCATCGCCGGCGAAAGGAAAATCCTTAATTCCACCGTGTATCCGTCCCCTGCGGAAATCCACCTCGCCTGACAAACCGAACGCTCGCCCTGCGTATCCGCCCGCGCTCCGTGCCATTTTTCATGAAACCCGTCGCCCTGCTTCTTGCCCTCGCCCTGCCCGCCGCCGCCACCAATGTGATTTTCATGATGGCCGACGACCTTGGCTACATGGACGTGGGCTTCAACAATCCGGACTCGTTTTACGAGACGCCGAATCTCAATGCGCTCGCCCAACAAGGCATGCGTTTCACCGCCGCGTATGCCGCCTGCCCGGTCTGCTCGCCCACCCGCTCGTCGATCCTGACCGGCCAGTATCCGGCGCGGACGAGGAACACGGATTACTTCGGCGCGCCCAACGAGTATCAGGAACTCGCCGCGATCCCCAAGCCCGCCCACTCCAAAAAAAATGCCGGCAAGCATGCCAACCGCCCGCTGATTCCAGCGCCGTATCACGGCCGGCTCGCCGCGTCGCACACCACCCTCGCCGAGGCGTTCAAGGCCCGCGGTTATGCGACGATGCACGCCGGAAAATGGCACCTCGGGCCCAAGGGATCGTGGCCGGAAGACCATGGTTTCGACATCAACATCGGCGGCACCGAGCGCGGCGGCCCGTATGGCGGAAAGCGTTATTTTTCTCCCTATGGAAACCCGAACCTGCCCGACGGCCCCGAGGGCGAGCACCTGCCGGATCGCCTGGCAAGCGAGGTTTCCAAATTCATCACCGCCCACAAGGACAAGCCGTTTTTCATCTATCTACCCTTCTATTCCGTGCACACCCCGCTGATGGGGCGGCCGGATCTGGTGAAAAAATATGAAGCCAAAAAGGCCAAGCTTGGACTCAAGGAAGCGTTCGCCAACGAGCCGCCGCGCCAGAACCGGACCGTCCAGGAACACGCCGTTTATGCCGCGATGGTCGAGGCGATGGATGAAGCGGTCGGCAAAATCACCCGGACCCTCGAGGACCTCAAGCTCACCGACGACACCATCGTCATCTTCTTTTCCGACAACGGCGGGCTCTCGACTTCCGAAGGATCGCCCACCAGCAACCTGCCCTACCGCGCCGGCAAAGGCTGGATGTATGAAGGCGGCATCCGCGAGCCGCTCGTCGTCCGCTGGCCAAAGACGGTGAAACCCGGCAGCACCTGCCCGACCCCGGTCACCTCCACCGATTTCTACCCCACCCTGCTCCAAGCCTGCGGTCTCGACCCGCTGCCCGCCCAGCACGTGGACGGCACCAGTTTCCTCAATCTGTTAAAATCCCCCGCCGCCAGCCACCCCCGCGAGCCCTTGTTCTGGCACTACCCGCATTGGGGCAACCAAGGCGGCATCCCGTCCGCCGCCGTGCGCGATGGCAAGTGGAAGCTCATCGAGTTCTATTGGAAAAAGGGCATCGAGCTCTACGACCTCGAAGCCGATCCCGGCGAACTCAACAACCTAGCAGCCACCAATCCGGAAACCGTCGCCACCCTCAAGGCCAAACTCGACGCCTTCCGCAAGGACACCGCCGCCCTCATGCCCGCGCCCAACCCGGACGCGAAGGCTGATTTCGATCAATGGTGAGTAGGCTCAAAGCTCATCCACCGGAATCACATCCACCGCGACAGCGAGGCGTTGGCCACCCGCCCCGAGGGTGACGCCGCGCAGCGGGCTGACGTCGCTGAAGTCCCTGCCCCACGCGACGGTGATGTGGCGCTCGCCGGGCAGCAGATTGTTCGTCGGGTCGGTATCGATCCAGCCGGCACCTTCGCCGCAGAAGACCGAGACCCAGGCGTGCGACGCGTCCGCGCCGGTGAGGCGGGTTTTGCCGGGCGGTGGCGCGGTTTCCAGATAACCGCTGACGTAGCGCCCGGGCAGGCCGAGCGAGCGGACGCAGGCCAACATCAAGTGGGCGAAATCCTGACAGACGCCGGCGCGCTTTTTCAAAACCTCGGAAACCGGCGTGCTGACCTCGGTGGCCTTGGGATCGAATTTGAAATCCCGGAAAATCCGCTGGGTCAACCCGAGCACCGCCTCCAACACCGGGCGGCCGGGCGAGAACTCGGCGCGGGCGTAGTGGGCAAACCCCTCGCCCAGCGGCACCATCGGCGAGGCGAAACGAAACGCGCCGGCCTCGCTGCCGGGCGTGAGTTTTTCCATCCGGCAGGCATCGCGCACCCGTTCCCACGGCGGCGTGGCGCGGGCGTCCGGATGAAACGCGGGCAGCACCTCCACCAGGCTGCGGGAGATCACTTCGAGCACCTCGTGTTTGCCCTCGATCTCGAAATACTGGGTGACGTTGCCATACGAATCGAGATGCACGCCGCGCCCCACCGGCACCGGATGGATCTCCAACTCGTGCCACGGACAATGCTGGCCGGGAAGGCTGCGCGGAGCGAGCCGCGCCAAGTGGTGCGAGACGGTCACCGCGCCTTCGTAGGTGTATTTCGTGCGATGGATGAGGCGGTATCTCACAATGAAAAATCAGTTAGTAAACGCGCCGCACCGAGTGGCTGAAGTAATGCTGGGTGAGCAGGTCGGAAAAAACCTCCAGTTCGTCGGACATCGCTTCAAGTCCCACGGCGTCCGGCGGCCGCGGGTTTTCAATGCGGCTGTCCAACGCGGTGAGATGCTCGCGGATTTTCGGCAGCAGCCCGAATTCCGGATCTCCGGCGAACTGGGCGATTTCGATTTTGAGAATGTGGATCTGAAAAGCGACCGCGCGCGGGTTGCTGCGGTCGAAGAAGGTCAGCTCCATCACCGCGGCGAGCTGCGGGCGGGAAAAGTGGCGGCGGCGGTAGGACATCACGCTGTCGCAAACCTCCAACAACGGCTCCAGCACCGGCAGTTCGCCGTCGCGCACGTCCGCCGCGCTCTTCAGCAGCGCCAGCCCGCCCCACGCGCGTTCGATGCGGCGGCCGACTTCGAGGAAACGCCAGCCCTGCCCGCGGGTCATGTTTTCCGCCTGCATCCCGGAGAAGGCTGCCAGATGGAGCACCAGCGTGTCGAGCGTGCGCAGCAACTCGGCCCCGTTCAGCGAAGCCGCCGAGGTGTGGACAATGCCTTCGAGCCGGTTGAAAAAACGCCAGGTGTCATCGGACAGGCGGTCGCGCGCGGCGGCGGCATTCCGCAACAGCGAGCGGGTGAGCGCCGGAATCCCGCCGCGCGCCGCTTGGTCGTGGATCAGGCCGGAGAGGGTTTTGAGGGTTTGCGCCGGGTGGATCACCACCTCCTTGGGGATCACGTTGCTGCCGCGGAGCAGCGCCAGGCACGCGCCTAACTGCTCCTGTTGGAGTCGCCCGGCCTCGCCCCCCAGACAGCGCAGGGTGACCCGCAGCAGCCGCGTCGTGAACTCGATGCGCTCCGCATAACGGCCGACCCAGAACAACTGCTCGGCGATCCGGCTCGGCACTTCGAACGCGGCCGGATGCCGGTCTTTCCGCGCGCGCGGCGATTTCACATCCGGCTTGCCCATCGCGCTCGGCACGCCGTCCGACACCCAGACATCCTTGGTGAATCCGGCGTGGCCCGGCCACAATTGCGGCGCTTGGCCGGATTTCCCGACGCGGGAAAGTCCGCCGGGAAGCACGACCGGGCCGCCGGTGGAATTCAGGGAAAACGCCCGCCAGATCACCGGCCGCTGGCGGATGCCACGGGCTTCGAGCGACGGCGCCTCGCTGGGGGTGATGTCGAGTTGGGCGACAAAATCATGCGGCCGCTCTTCGATCGTGGCGATCCAGTGCTTGCGCGCGTTCGGCGAGAGCGTGGCGCAGCGCACGGGCAGCAGCGGATCGCGGTTGAAGGCGGGCAGCAAGACGTAGCGGTGCAGTTGTTCGAGCACTCGGCGTCTCACATCCGGCTGGCCGAGCCACCAGGTTTCGACGAAGGGCAGCTTGATTTCCTCACCCAGCCATTTCCGGCAGATTCCCGGCAGAAACGGCATCAGCGCGGGCGTCGAGGCAAAGCCGGCGCCGGGCGCATTCACCAGCGCCACATTTCCGGTGCGCCAGGCTTCCATGATGCCGGGAACGCCGCCGCCGCCGGGCACCCATTGCTCCAGCGGGTCGATGCCATCATCGTCGATGCGGCAAATCACGCTGTCGATGCGGCGCAGCCCGGCGAGGGTTTTCAAAAACAAACGCCGCTCGCGCACCGTGAGATCCGCCGATTCGACCAGCGGAAATCCTAACAGCCTCGCCTTGTAAGCGTGTTCGAAATACGAAGGATGCCGGAAGCCCGGGGTGAGGAAAACCACGTTCGGCATCTCGCTGTGGCACGGCGAAAGTGCCTGGAGCGTGCTGCGTTCCAGATCGAAAAAGTCCCCGAGGCGGGCGACGTTGAGCGCATCGAACGCGTCCGGCAGCAGGTTGGATGTGACATTGCGGTTTTCCAAAACCTGGCCGAGGCCGCCGGGCGCGGCTCCGGTGTGATCCCGCAGCACCGTCCACGTGCCAGCGGGCGAGCGCACCAGATCGCAA
>JBIPMR010000329.1:0-4889 GCA_044369025.1 Luteolibacter sp. | reverse complement strand
ACCTGAAACGCGCGCCGCTTGCCGTCGCGGAGCAACTCGCCACGCTCCCCGGCGTGGCCACCGTCGAGGCCCGGGTGGCGGTGGATGTGACGCTGGATCTCCCCGGTCTATCAGAACCCGCGACCGGCCACATCATTTCACTTCCCGAGGACGGCGGTCCGCAGAAGCTCAACCGGTTGTTTCTGCGCAGCGGCCGTTTCCCCCGCCCGGACGAACGGCGCGAGGTGGTGTTGGGCGAGTCCTTCGCCAATGAAAACGGCCTGCGTCCGGGCGACTCGCTCGTCGCCGTGATCAACGGCCGGCGCGAAACCCTGAAAATCTGCGGCATCGGACTTTCCCCCGAATACGTCTTCGAGGCCAGGGCCGGCGAAACCCTGCCGAACCACAAACTCTTCAGCGTGATCTGGATGAACTACCGCGCGCTCGCCGTGGCCTACGAACTCGATGGCGCGTTCAACGACGTCGTCATCGACCTCGCACCCGGTGCCGCGCCGGAACCGGTGATCGAGGAAATGGACCGCATCCTCGCCCCCTACGGCGCGCGCGGCGCCTTCACCCGCAAGGAGCAGCCGTCCGCCCAGCGCTTGGACGACGAGTTGCGCGTGCTCACCTCTCTATCCGTCGCCTATCCGCTCGTTTTCCTCAGCGTGGCGGCCTTCATGGTGAATGCGGTGCTCGCCCGCATCGTCAGGCTCCAGCGCGAGCAAATCGCCCAGCTCAAGGCGCTCGGATACTCGTCGCGGCAGGTCGGACTGCATTATTTGAAGTTCGTATGGGTCATCGGCACGCTCGGCACGCTGATGGGTGGCATCGGCGGGAAATTGTTAGGCGCGGGGCTGGTGGACCTTTACACCATGTTCTTCCGGTTCCCCTCGTTGGTTTTCAGGATGGACTACAGCGCCCTCGGACTGGCGCTGCTCATCAGCATCGGTGCATCGGTGCTCGGGGTTCTAACGGTGGTCTGGCAGGCGGTGAGACTCGCCCCGGCCGAGGCGATGCGTCCCGAGCCGCCCGCGGATTTCAAGCCCTCGTTGTTCGAGCGCATCGGCCTCACGCGGTTTTTCAGCCCCACCTTCCGGATGGCCTTGCGCAACATCGAGCGGCGGCCGTGGCAGGCGGTTTTCACCTCCAGCGGGCTGGCGCTCGCCACCGGGCTGATGGTCCTGCCCGGCGCGATGGCGGACAGCATCGACTACCTGCTCACCTTCCAGTGGAACAGCCAGCAGCGGCAGGACGTCGCGGTTTTCCTAACCGAACCGGGATCGGGCAGGGCTTTCCACGACCTCGGCCACCTGCCCGGAGTGATCCGCGCGGAGCCGATCCGCAGCGTGCAGGCGCGGTTGAAATTCGGCCATCGCCACCGCAAACTCTCCGTCACCGGCATCGCGCCGGACGCGAATCTCAACCGGCTGCTGGACGACAAGGGCCACGCCATCACCATGCCGGAGGAGGGTTTGCTGATGTCGGAGATGTTGGCCAAGGTCATCGGCGCGCGCATCGGGGATTTGGTGGAAGTGGAGGTGTTGGAGGGACGCCGCCCGGTGCTGCAAGTGCCCATCCGCGGCCTCGTCACCGACTTCGCCGGAGTGGCAGCCTACATGGATATTTCCGCGCTGCGGCGCGCGATGAAGGAAGGTGACACCGTGAATGGGGCCTATCTGGCGCTCGATCACAGCCGTTGGGATGAATTCATGCGCGAGATCAAGGACACCCCGCAGGCCGCCGTGGTCATGGTCAAGCGCGACCAACTCGCCGCCTTCCGCCAGACCACCGGCCAGAGCATCGGCATCATCCGCAAGCTCTACTTCGTGCTCGCCACCATCGTCGCCTTCGGTGTGGTTTATAACAGTGCGCGCATCGCCCTCTCCGAACGCAGTCGCGAGCTGGCCACCCTGCGCGTCGTCGGATTCTCGCTCGCGGAAGTGCGCGGCGTGCTGGTGGGCGAGCTGGCGATGCTGGTCTTGCTCGCCATCCCCTTCGGCCTGCTGTTCGGGCGCGGCCTCGCGCTGTTCATCATGTCCTCCTTCAGCACGGAAACCGTGCGCCTGCCCATCGTCATCGAGCCGCACACCTACTCGATCGCGATCATCGTCGTGCTCACCGCTTCCGTTCTCTCCTTCGCCCTCGTCAGCCGCATGATCGCGAAACTCGACATGGTCGGCGTCCTCAAAGCGCGGGATTGAGAGCTCAGAGAGCTCGGGAGCGACCGCAAGAAATTGGCTCAGACCCAAAGGCTCCCGGAGCCCGACAAATGCAAGCTCCCAAGCTCCCAAGCTCCCAGAGTCAGTCATCATCCCATTAAAATACCCATCAAAATGCCCGCCCATCAAAATGCCAGACATTAAGTAAGGAATGTTCTGGCTATTGGGATTCCGGCGGGTAGGGTGGGGGGATGAACAGCAGGAAACGCTTCATGGCGCCGTGGAAGGATTCGCTGACGAAGCCGGCCATCTACCACTGCGTTTCGCGGGTCGTGGATCGGCGGTTTGTGTTTGATGCGGCGGAGCGCGAGCGCTTCCGGATGTTCATGCGGATGTATGAGAATTTTTCGGGCTGCCGGGTTTTGTCTTACTGCATCATGTCCAACCACTTCCACCTTCTGCTGGAGGTGCCGCCGATGCCGGTGGGCGGCATTTCGGATGAGGTGCTGTTGAAGCGTTTGTCGGCGATTTACAAGGAGGGGGTGGGGGGGGGGGGCGCTCTGGAATTCGGGGCGGCCGGGGGGGGGGGGGATGAGGCCGGGGAGGCGGCGGTGGCGGGGATTCATGCCCGTTACACCTACCGGATGCACCATTTGAGCGAGTTCATGAAGACGCTGCTGCAGTGTTTCACGCGCTGGTTCAACCGGACGCACCAGCGCAGCGGGACGTTGTGGGAGGAACGTTACAAGAGCGTGATCGTGGAAAGCGGAATCGCGGCGCGGACGATGGCGGCCTATATCGATCTCAATCCGGTGCGGGCGGGGATGGTGGCGGATCCGGCGGAATACCGCTGGAGTAGCTACGGCGAGGCGGTGGGCGGCGGGACGAAAGGGAATGGCAAGAAGGCGCGGGAGGGGCTGGTTCGGGCGTGCATGAGCCATCAGGGTGCGGGTTTCGAGGCGGAGCGGTGGAAGGAGGTGTCGCGGGTCTATCGGCGGACGATGGGGCTGGCGCTGGGCCGTAGGAGTGGTCGGGCGGAGGTGGAGACGGGTGTGGTGCGGCCGCAGATGAATGCGGCGGAGGCGCTGGAGGCGGCGGAGAACGGGACGGTGCTGCCGGACTTGGGGATGGCGGCGATGTTGCGCTGCCGGGTGCGCTATTTCACGGATGGCGCGGTGATCGGGAGCAAGGAGTTTGTGAACGAGGCGTTTGCGGCGGCACGGGAGCGGTTCTCGGTGAAGCGGAAGGACGGCGCGCGTCGGATGCGGGGGAGCGGGGCGCCGGCGGCGGGGACGCTTTGGAGTATGAGGGACCTGCGGGTGCGGGTTTGAGATATCAGGAGGTCGGACCGGAATCAGAACGGGGTGCTCATTTTGAAGCTGAAGAGATGCTGGTGGTCGCGTGTTCTCGGGAGAGGCTCGGGTTTCATGGGGGGGAGAGAGCGGCAGACCAGGCGTTAGATCCTGAGGGAATCGCCAAGAAAACGCCCACCGTTTCGGGTGGGCGTTTTGAAAGCGGTGGACCGGGTGAAGACCCCGGTGGGAGTGGCGGGAGCTACTGCTTGACCAGCTTGGTGACGCGGCCGGTTTTATTCCAATCCTGGACGTAGAGATTTCCGTCCTTGTCGAAGCTCAGGCCATGGGGGGCGGTGAAAATTCCGAGTTGCATGTCGCCCGGTGGGACGGGAAATTTCGCCCACTGCGTCTTGTTCGGGTTGTCACCGAGGAAGGCGACGGGAGTGCCGCTCTTGTCGAGAATCGTTGCACGGGCTTCAAGCTCCGCGACGGCAAGATGGTCGCCGAGAATGCTGATGGCGCAGGGCCGGCGGAGATTGGAAGCGTGGACGCCGATCCAGTTCCCTTCGAGATCGAAATGGACGAGGCGGCGCTTTTCCCGGTCTGCGACGAGCAGGCGCGGCTGGCCGAAGCGGGTGTCGATGGCGAGGCCGTGCGGGGTGTTGAATTGTTGCTCGCCATCGCCCTTGCTGCCGAAGGATTTGAGCAATTTCCCGGTGGCGTCGAACTTGTGCACGATGTTCGCGCCGTAGCCGGTCGCGGCGAAAATACTGCCGTCCGGTGCGACGGTGACGGCGGTGAGACCCTTCCAGCTGCCGGGGATTTCGCCCGTCGAGGCGTTGGGGATTTCCAACAGCAGTTTGCCTTCCGTATCGATCTTGCAAACCCGCTGCGGCGGTTTGTTGCCGTTGAGCTGCGCGCCGTAAATCACGGTTTTGCCCTCTTCCTCGCGGATGGCCATGGCGTGGAAACCCTGGCACTCGGGCGCGATGGTTTTGAGAAACTTGCCGTCGGGCTGATAGACGATGACCGACAATGCGGAGTCCGTGGAGACATAGATCAGGCCGGTTTTGTCATCGACGACCACGCCGCCATGGGTCGGGCCGATGATTTTTCCATCCGGCAGCTCACCCCAGTGTGGAACGGCTTCGTAGGTCCAGTCACCACTACCGGTGCGGACGGCGGTGTGCGGTCCATCGCCGGGTTTGGTACCGTCTTCAGGGTGGGCAAGGGCGAGCGGGGCGATGAGGATTGGAATCAGGTAGCGCATGGTGGGATGAAATTTACCCTGCCGAGGAAAATTTTGGCAATCTCGCATTCGGAATTCATTGTCCCGCATCTTCCTGGGCATCCGCCAGATTCACGGCGAGTTGGAGATTGCTGTCTTGGAAGCGCTTGGGCGCCCCTTTGGACTGCGGTGGGAAGCGAAGCGGCGACACCGCTTTGGATGATT
>JBIPMR010000327.1:0-4899 GCA_044369025.1 Luteolibacter sp. | reverse complement strand
GGTGCATCCAGTTCGCCCGCCTTGGCCTTGGCCTCGTCCAGCGGCAATCCCTTGGTCATTCCGGGGCGCTGGTGGCCGATCGCGGTGAGCCGCGCGTCTTTCATGACGGCCTGCCGTTGTCCGACGAGTTGGAGGATTTTTTCCCCGTTGGGAGTGAGCGCCGCCATCTCGGCTGCTGTTTCCGTTCCGGCGACATCCTCGCCGCCCAGAAACAGCAGCACCTGTTTGGCCATGATCCAGTGGCCAAGCGCGTCGGGGTGGACGCCGTCCTTGTTGTTATAGGCATACTCGGGCTCGCGCTGGCGGCGTTCTGCCAGATAGAGATTCATGGGGCGGTGGAGATCCACGACGTCCCAGCCTGCGGCGCGGCGGTCGAGCAACCACGCGGAGTGGCGTTCCAGCGCATCCACGTAAGCCATGTTCCCGGTGACCTTGCCGTCGAAAGTGGGCGGCGTGATGAAGATGATTTTCGCACCCGTCTTGGTGACTTCATCGCGCAACCATTGGATGCCGTCCCGGAATTTTCCGAAGCGCTCCAGGTCGTAGGGCTGATAGATGCCGTCATTGATGCCGTAGCAGGCGAACACCAGGTCGGGCCGCGTCTGTTGCAGGACACGGGCAAGCCGTTCGTGGAGGTCCGGTCTTGGAAACGCTCCGCCCGCATGGTTCTCCTCGGAAAGCCCGGAAACCGTCTCGCTCGGCAGCCCGGCGTTGATGAAGTCGGTCTGCCGCCCGGGGTGGCGGGTGATGAAGTAGGTTTCAAGGTAATTCACGTATTCCCCCGAGTAAGTGATGCTGTCTCCAAGAAAAAGCACACGCTCAACACCCGGCGGGATCTCGGCGCGCCCACCGGCGTGGAGGATGCCAGTCAATGACATGCCCACTATCACCGCGACAGCAGCGAGCATGTGAAGCGCGCGTTGGCGGTGCCGCCTGACGGATGACGGCTGGTCTGAAGCGGGTTCGCGCGACAAGCTTTCAGGCGATCCTGGACCGGCCTCGATGACTGGGTTTTCAAATTTCATGAAACGGGACTGAATGTTGAAGGCGGCGGTTCCCGGACTAACAGCGGGCGAGGCCGAATGACCGCCTGAAAACCTCCGCTAAAGGGTTAAGAGCGGGCCAGTGGCGGATCAAGGTTTAACTTCGGATCTGACAGTTTGCAGGCAATTCCGTCTCTTGCGTTTCCATCGTGCGGCGGTTCCCCCCAAACGACGGGGCACGGCATGTGCATGCGGGTGGCGCGCCCGGGTTCCGGTTTTGCAGAAGGGGATTGATCTTTCCCATGAATCCCAGCTCGTTTTCCGGGTTTCATGGATTCTACCTGACATCCCGCTGCCTTTCCTGCCACAATTCCTTCATCCACGCCCGCCATCCGCCGAAGCTTGTGATTTCCTCGGCACCCACGGTGGCCCGCGGCTCGGCGATGAAGCCGGGGACTTCCGCGCCACTTTCTAGCAGGACCTTCCCGATCCCGAGCGGTGCCGGAATTTTTGAAACAAAATCACCGAACTCGGCCGGCTGCAGTTCCCAGACCTCCACGGTGATGCTGGCCCCCGCCGCGTCATCGCGCACCAGCGCCGGGCGCGGCGGGAGGTTGCCGCTCGCGGGCATCGCGAACATCCGATAGACCGGTGCCGTGCGGGTCCGCTCGCGGAGGATCGCGCCGCGCTCCTCCAGTTGCCAATGCAGCGCCAGTCCTTCCAAATGGGCGCCGCACACCAGCAAGGGAATTCCGGGTTGCGCGTCGGCATCCGTCTCGCGTGTCTCGCCGCGGAAGATTCCGGCCAGTTCCAGCAGGGACCCATCGCATCCCGCCGGGGCGGCCAGCGTCACGCCCCACGGCGCGCGGCCGCAGCGGGCGCGGCCGGCGGGCATGGCGACGGCGGCAAGATCTAACAAATTCATGAAATTCGTGTAGCGCCCGAGGATGGCGTTGGTCACGAAGGGATCCGCGAGATTTTCCGCGACCGTATAAAGCCGCGGCGTGGTCGGCAGCAGCATCACGTCGATTTTTTGCCAAACCGCTTCCGCGATCCGCGCGAACTCCCGCAGCTGGTATTGGGCCTTGAAAGTGGATACCGCGTCCCAGTTTTTCGAAGCCTCCAGAATCGTCCGTGTCACCGGGAAGACGGCGTCCGGATTTTTCTCCACGAATTCGCCCACCGCCGCCCACCGCTCCGCCACCCACGGGCCTTCGTAGAGAAGTTTCGCGGCTGCGGTGAATGCGGTTAGATCGATCGGCACCGCCACGCCGCCCATGGCTTCGAGCCGCTGGCGGGCGCCAGCATAAAGTGCGGGTGTGTCGGGGTCTCCGGCGAAATCCAGATCCTGCGGCACGCCGAAACGGAAGCTGCCGTCGAACGATGCCGCTTCCTCCACTTCGCGGGCGAACGGGTCCTTGGGATCATAATGCCTCACCACCTCCGCAATTTTCAACACGTCGGCCGCGCTGTTAGCGAATACGGCGACGCAGTCCAGCGAGCGGCAGGCGGGCACCACGCCGCGGTTGCTCAACAGTCCGCGCGTCGGTTTCCAGCCGATGAGTTCCTGGAAAGCCGCCGGCACCCGGCCGGAGCCGGCGGTGTCGGTCCCTAACGAAAACACACACAGCCCCGCCGCCACCGCCGAGGCGCTGCCGGAACTCGATCCGCCGGGGAGGAACTCCGCATTGATCGCATTGCGCGGCACGCCGTAGGGCGACCGCGTGCCGACCAGCCCGGTCGCGAACTGGTCGAGATTCGCCTTCGCGATCGGGATCGCGCCGGCCTCGCGCAGCCGCCGCACCACTTCGGCATCCTGCGTCGCGATGTAGGAAAATTCCGGGCAGGCCGCCGTCGTCGGCCAGCCGGCGACGTCGATGTTGTCCTTCACCACAAAGGGAATGCCCCACAGCGGCAGGTGTCTGGGCATCGCTTCCACCGCCTTCGCCAGATCTAGCAATATAGTTAACCCGGGCAGATGGATGAAAATCGCGGGATCATCCCAGTCCGCGATTTTCTGCCAGATTTCCCCGATCACCGCCGAGGGGGTGACGCCTGTGGCATACCGTTTTTTGAGTTCGCTGATGTGCATGGTTCAATGGATGCTTGCTTTGACGATCACCAGGGATTGGCCCGCCCTCACACTGGCGCCTTCCGCGACCAGCACTTCGATGATCTCCAAATCCACGTCGGATTCGAGTGGTACTTCCATTTTCATCGCCTCCAGGATCAAGGCCGTGCCGCCCGCCTTGAGGATGAGTCCCACCGCGGTTTCGATTTTCCAGACACTGCCGGTCACCGGGCTGTCGAGCGTCATGCAGCCATCGGGAATCAAGACGGTCTCGTCCGGAATGATCACATCGGCAGGCGCGTCCATCGTGAGACCGGCTTCCTCCCAGCGTTTGCGCTCGGCCTCGAAGGCGGCGCGCTGTTTGTTTTGGAAGGCGTCGATGCCGGCGGAGTTCTCTGCGAGAAATGCTTCGTAATCGGCGAAACGAAAAACTTTTTCCTCGATCTCCAACTTGTGACGCCCGCGGGGGACCTCCTCGCGCAGGCGCAGCAGTTCCTCCGCGCTCACCGGATAGAAACGCAGTTGATCGAAGAAGCGCAGCAGCCATGGATTCTGGAAATCCTCGGTCTTGCGCCAGCGGTTCCAAACCGGAATGGTGCGGCCGGTGAACTGATAGCCGCCGGGGCCTTCCATGCCGTAGATGCAGAGGTAGGCGCCGCCGATGCCGACGGCGTTTTCCGGCGTCCAGGTCCGCGCCGGATTGTATTTGGTGGTCACCATCCGGTGGCGCGGATCGAGCGGCGTGGCGACGGGCGCGCCGAGATAGACATCGCCGAGGCCCATCACCAGATAGGACGCCTCGAAGAAAATCCGATAGACTTCGGCGATTGATTCGAGGCCGTTGATGCGTTGGATGAATTCCAGATTGCTCGGGCACCACGGCGCGTCCGGCCGCACGCTCTGCATGTAGCGGCGGATCGCTTCGCGGGTGCTCGGATCGTCCCAGCTGAGCGGCAGGTGGACGATGCGGGTGGGCACTTCGATCTGGTCGAGCGGCGGCAGCGAAAGGATTCCCGCGCGGATTTTCTCCCACAGATCGCAGCGGCCGGTCACGCCGGGATCGAAGTGGACCTGCAACGAGCGGATCCCGGGTGTGAGGTCGAGGATGCCGGGGATGGCCTGCTGTTTCAGCCACTCGTGGACGACGTGGGCTTTGAAGCGCAGTTTCAAATCGAGATGGTGCGGGCCGAATTCGATGAGGAAATAGCGGTCGCCGGCGCGGCGGACGACGACTTGCCCGTCGCCCTCGCCGAAGGAGTCGATGAAACAGGACCCGCGCTCGGTTTCGACGGGGTCGGCGAGGGTCGGGATTTCACCTGATAGGAAATCCGAGACTTCGATTTGCCGGTCGCGCGCCCATGCTTCATCGACAGGCACGAATTCGATGCGGTCGCCGGGGCGGAGTTGGCCGAGTTTCCAAAGCTCCGCGTCCACCACCACCACCGGGCAAACAAATCCACCGAGGCTCGGGCCGTCGGGGCCGAGGATGACAGGCATGTCGCCGGTGAAATCCACCGCGCCGATGGCGTAGGCGTTGTCGTGCAGGTTGGACGGGTGGAGGCCCGCCTCGCCGCCGTCGGTGCGCGCCCATTTCGGCTTCGGGCCGATCAGTCTGACACCGGTGCGGGCGGAGTTGTAGTGGACCTCCCATTGGGTGGCGAAAAAGGTGTCGATGTCTTCGTCGAGGAAGAAGTCGGGGGAGCCGTGGGGGCCGTAGAGCACCGCGATTTTCCAGTGGTGGGTTAAGGAGAAGGGACACTCTTGTGCCTTGCTTGTGGGGACAGGAGTGTCCCCACTCCTTATGCCGAGCACGTCGCCGGGCAGGAGCGCGCGGCCGAAGGGACC
>JBIPMR010000328.1:0-4899 GCA_044369025.1 Luteolibacter sp. | reverse complement strand
GGCCACCGTGCCGAGCTTCATGAAGGTGCTGAGATAGTCGCGCGGCGCGAGCAACATCCACACCGGCAGCACGCTGGCGGCGAAGCCGTAAATCATGATCGCCCACGCGAGCTGGGTGGAGCTGAGGGTGAGCGCGGCGGTCCACGAGGGTGATAGATATTTCCCGCCGACCACGGCAGCGAACAGGCCGACGACGCCGAAGATGGACGCCGCGGTGACGCTGACTTTACCGCTTTTGATCATGACACCCATGACGAACGCCAGCGGGATGGTGCAGGCGATGGTGAAAAGTCCCCACGGGCTTTCCGCGAGGGCTTTCACCACCACGAGTCCCAACACCGCGAGCAGGATCGTCATGATCGCTAACAAGCTGACCATCGCGATGAGGCCGATGACCGGGTTGAGCTCCTCCTTGAGCATTTGCCCGAGCGATTTGCCGTTGCGGCGCATCGAGGAAAAGAGAATGACCGCGTCATGCACGCCGCCGCCAAGGGTGGCGCCGACGAGCAGCCACAGGGTGCCGGGAAGATAGCCGAACTGGGCTGCTAGAACGGGTCCGACGAGCGGGCCGGGTCCGGCGATGGCGGCGAAGTGGTGGCCGAAGACCACCCACTTGGGCGTGGGAACGAAGTCTTTTCCATCGCTGCACGTGACCGCGGCCGGCGCGCGGAGATCGTCAATAGTGAGTACCTTGGCGACCAGCCAGGCGGAGTAAAACCGATAGGCGACGGCAAACGTGCAAACCCCGGCAATGACTAACCAAAGTGCGTTGACCGGTTCGTTCCGCTGGAAAGCGGCGATGGCGACGGCGGTGGCTCCGAGGAGGGAAACGGCGATCCAAAGAAAAATGCGGGCAACGCGGGGCATGCGGATAACTCAGCTGAATGAAAGGGTTGCGTCGAGTGTGGAGTTGAACGGCGCGACCCTCCCGCCGACCGCGCCATTTTTTCCTCAGGCGAAAATTTCCCGCACCGCGATTCCTTTGCCGTCCTCGGTCGCATAGAACGGGCGCTTTTCGATTTCATACATGGTCTTCGGGCTGATGCCCATGGCGGTGAAAATCGTGGCGTGCAGGTCGGTGATGGATACCGGATTGCTGGTGGTGATCAGCGGGCGCTCGTCCGCGGTGGAGCCATAGAGGAAACCTCGCTTCGTGCCGCCGCCGAACATAACCACCGACGAGCCGCCGGTGAAATGGCGGTGCAGTCCGTAGTGCTTCGGTTCTTCCAACGTGTCAGACTTGGCGGTGGCTTGGTCTCTGGCTTTGGAGCCCGGAACCCCTTCGATCATCGCGTCGCGGCTGAACTCGGAGGCGATGATGACCAGCGTGCGGTCCAGCAGCTTGCGCTCCTCGAGATCGAGAATCAGCCGGGCGATGGGCGAATCGATTTCGCGGTGCATGCGCTCGAGCACCTCGTGGCCGTTGGCGTGGGTGTCCCAATGCAGGAAGGGCACATACTCGGTGGTGACTTCGACAAACCGCGCGCCGTTCTCCACCAGCTTCCGAGCTAACAGACAACCCTGGCCAAACTGGCTTGCGCCGTAGGAATCGCGGGTTTCCCGGGATTCGAGCTCCAGATCGAAGGCCTTCGCCTCGGGCGCCGATAACAGACGGTGGGCGCTGTCCAACGAGCGCAACATCGACTCCTGCTGATAGTCCGACATCAGGTCGCGGTGCGGGTTCTTATCGATGAGATTTTTGAAAAACGCGCGGCGGTTGGCGAAACGGCCGGGCTCCATGCCTTTCGGCGGGCGCACCGCCAGCATCGCTTCCTGGGGAAACGGCAGATTCATCGGCCCGAACTCGGAGCCGAAAAACCCGCCGGTGGTGAAGGCCTTGAGTTCTTCGGACTCGCCGACGCCTTCGAGGCGCTGGCCGATGTTGATGAAGGCCGGCATCACCGGATTGCGCGGGCCGAGCACCTTCGCCATCCACGCGCCGATGTGCGGCGCGGCGACCGTTTGCGGCGGCACGTAGCCGGTGTGCCAGTGATATTGGTGGCGCGAGTGGAGGATGGTGCCGAGGTCCGGCTGCACCGCCGAGCGGATCAGGGTCGCACGATCCATCACCTTGGCGATGTTTTCGAGGCCCTGGCAGATTTTGATGTTGTCCACCGAGGTATCGATCGCCGGAAAGGTGGATAACATTTTGGAGACCGGGGTGCCTTTGACAAACGGCTGATAGGCCTTGGGATCGAACGTTTCGGGAGCCGCCATCCCGCCGCCCATCCAGAGCAGGATGCAGGCGTCGGCGGTGGCTTTGGGGTGGATGACGATTTCCGCAGCCCCCGCCTGCGGGGCGCGGGCCATCAGCGCGGCGACCGAGGCGGCGGATAGCTTCTTGAGGAAGTCGCGGCGGGGTTGCGCGGGATCGAGCGGGAGTGGTTGCATGGCGTGGACGGGAAAGGGGTTCAACGGACGATCTGGAATTCAGGCAACATGAAGACGCCCCACAGGAAATCCTGGGTGGCGGCGACTCCGGGTTTTTCGCCTAACATGGAAACGGCCAGTTGGAGCTCCGCGGGAGTAGGATCACGCGAAAGCGCCGCCCGCCAGACGTAGGTGGCGAGGTCCGCGGAGCTGCCCCTGTGTCTCGCTAACAGGTTCGCGGCCCCCTCGGCCAGCCGCTTGTCGAGGATCGCGCCGTTGTTGAGGTCCATCGCTTCCAAGGTCGCCAGCTCATTCGGCCGGGTGCTGACGATTTGCTCGCGGTTCGGCCGGCCCAGCGTGCGCATCAGCAAATCGGATTTCAACAGGGCGGCGCGCACCATCGGCTGCGGATTTACTGATGGATCGCGTTTCACGGGAGCGTCGATCTTCTGCGGGGCGGTGCCGCAAATCTGCCAGATTGCATCGACGAACTCCTCCGCGGTCAGCCGCTTGGCGCGCGGCCCCTGATAGACATAGTTGCTTTCCTGCGGCGCTTCTTCAAACGACCCGGACTTCGACTGATAGGCCTTTGATAGGCAAATCAGTTTCAAAGTTTTCTTCAAGTCATGCTGATTCGCCGCGAGGTGGCTGCCGAGATAGTCCAGAAGATCCTCGTTCCACGGTGGCGACTGCATCGCATCGACGGGATGCACGATGCCACGCCCCATCAGACGCTGCCAGAGACGGTTGGCGATGGCGCGGGGCGTGCGTCCGTTTTGCGGATGGGTGATGAGGTCCGCGAGTTGTTTGAGGCGCTCGGCCTTCGGCAGGCTGGCGTCCACGGTGCCGAGTTCCGGGAAGATCCAGGCGGGGACCGCGGTTTTTCCGGTCGGTTTGTCACAGCGGAACATTTCCAACGGCCCGTCGGCATAGATCGCAGCCAGTCCGTAGGCTTCGCTGAGTTTCCAGCGATCGACGAACGAATCGTGGCAGGACGCGCATTTCAGGTTGATGCCGAGAAACGTCTGCCCCACCGACTGGGCGTATTGCATCGGCGTGATCTGGGCGGCGGAGACGCTGCCGCGCCATTGGATGCCTTTGGCGAAACCTTCGTTTTCCGGCGTCGGGGCGACCAAACGCCGGACGAACTCATCGTAGGGCATGTTGTCGTAAAGCGCCTGATAGAGCCAGCCGCTGATTTGCTTGCGGCCGCCGTCGATGTAGCCGGTGCCGGCATAGTCATTTCGCAGCAGGTCGTTCCAAAAGGTCAGCCAATGTTCGGTGTAGCCGGACTTGTCGGCGAGCAATTGGTCGATGATGCGCGCCCGCTTGTCCGGTCTGGGATCGGCGGTGAATGTCTGCAGCGTCTCGATGTCAGGCAGCAGGCCGACGAGGTCGAGGTGGACCCTGCGGAGAAACGCGGCGTCATCGAGCGGCGCGGGGACAGGGAGTTTTTTCGTGGCGAGATCGTGGTCGATGATCCGATCAATCGGATGGTTGCGGCCCTTGACGGCGGCGGGCAGCGTGGGGTTGCGCGGGCGCAGCGGCGGTTCGTAAGCGGGTGTTTTGAAAGCAAAACCCGGTTCCCATTTTGCTCCCGAAATCACCCAGGCTTTGATGATTTCGACTTGCTCCGCATTGAGCCCTTTGCCTTTCGGCGGCATCCGCATATCTTCGTCATCGGACGCGATGAGTTCGAGCATCAGGCTTTTTTCGGGATTGGCGATATCGATGATCGGCCCGTTTTCCGAGCCTGCGCGAAACGACGCCTCATCATTCATCGAAAGCCCGGCCTTCTTTTTGGTGTCGGTGTGACATTCCGAGCAGTGCTTTTTGAGGATGGGAGCGACCTCATGCACAAAATCCGGCGCTGCCGAAACAGGCGTGGCCATGGAGACAAGCGCCAGCCAAAAGCCAAACCGGACCTTCGGGCGCGGGGACGAGGGTGAAGTGGTCATGATTGAAAATTCCAGCCATGCGGCGATTTCGCATGGAAGCAATAGGACGCCTTGCAATTCGGGGATCTTTCAGTGTCATTCATTTCCTGACAACCTGTGAAACGAGGCCGATCCCATGCGGATCATGGCAGCATGGGAAACCCGTGGTGAACCCGGTGGATCGTAAGAATGATCCTTCGTGAAACGTTTGAGGCCCATGTCTTTTCGTTTGTTTCTCGGGTGTTTGCTTTCTCTCCCGTTAAGTGTTTTTTCTGCCACGGCACCGACCCGGAAACCCACGAGGAAGCCCCCCGCCTCGACATCCGCGCGGATGCCCTCGCCGGCAAGGCCTTCATTCCCGGAAATCCCGAAAAAAGCCGGCTCATCCAACTGATCAACGCCACCGACGAGGACGACCTCATGCCTCCGCCGGAAAGCCACAAATCGCTCACCCATAAGGAAAAACGGCCGCGCAATTTTTTTTCTGTAAAATCTTCTGATTGAGATCTGGAAAGCTGGAAAATTGCTGTTAGTTCGGTTGTTGTTTTTTGGTTTCGGGCTGGAGATAGATTTTGCCGGTTTCCCATTCCTC
>JBIPMR010000326.1:0-4904 GCA_044369025.1 Luteolibacter sp. | reverse complement strand
GTTGGCCGCCAGCCAGTGATTCCAGTCCGCATCGTCCGCGGTGGTGGTGGGAAACAGATCGCTGCGGTTGCGGAGCCGGGGCAGCGCAATCCTGAGGTTCTCGTCATGCACCCCGGAATAGCCGAAGTCCGGGCCACTCAGTTCATACCAGTAACCGGCCGGGCTGCGGTCCTGGGCGGACGAGTCGGCCACGGCGGCCACGAACGCGGCGTCGAGCACCGCGTCCGGCCAGTTTTCCAGATAGATGAGCGCGGCATGATAGGCACCGTTGAACTGGTTGCTGTATTGCTTGGCCGCGTTGCGCATGTCGGTCCGGGTGAAAAGCGCGATCAGGGCGCGCCGCAGCGAAACACGGGAGGCTTCAAGGATGACCGCATCGAAGGGCAGCCCCGAGTCGATGATCAGATCCATCGCTTCCGCCGCCGCCCGCACGCCGAAGCCGGTGGGCGCGAGACCCCAATTGCTGGCGCTGTATTCCGTGAAGAGCCCGTCAAAATTGCCATCGCCCGAACCGGGTTGGTTCTGGATGCGGGTCCAGCGGTCGAGCATGGCCTCCAGCCGCACCTTGACGGCGGTGCTGCCGCGATAGGGATTCCACGGCCGATTCGCGGTGTAGAAGTAGGCCAGCGAGAGCTGGTTTTCCATGATCCTCGCGTTGTAGGGCTGGTTATCCACGGGTTCGCGGTTGACCTTGATGCTGAGAAACCCCCGGTCCGTTCCGGTTTCCACCACCGCGTTGGCGACTTGGGCGAAGTGATTGAGGAAATAGGGCACTTCCAGTTCATGATCCGCGAACTGGCTGAGCTGGAGCGTGGAGAAATTCACCGACGGCACCGCCGTCCACTGACCGAGGACGGACGGCATGAGCGTGCCACTAACCCCGATCAAAAGGGCGGCAAGACGCGAAATAGCGGACTTGAGAGGCATGGGTTGCTTCAGCGGCGATCACTTTCCAGAGACCGTTTGGGTTAAAAAAGACACCCAAGCTTTACCGCTGTTGCCTGAATGGCAAACTCCCGGCGAGGACGAAATTTTACGAATTTGGGACAGCCACGAGTTCGACTGAATCTACTTCCTGTGATCCTCCGGCAGCTTGCCGCCGGCGTGTTTGAGCAAGCGGTCGAGGTAGCTCGCCCCCCAGCCGAGCGAACCGTCGGGGCGGACATACCAGAATCCCTTGAGCTCCTCCATTTTCCGCACGCGGCGGTCGGGCTTGGTGCCGTCGTTCGGTTCGTTGCAGAAGAGTTCCCAGTGGACGATCCACGGGATGTCGAGGGCGAGGCAGACGGCCATGGAGCGGTCCCACAGATCCACCACGCCTTTTTCGTTTTTGTTGGGAATGTTTTCCGGTTCGCCGATCTCGCCGATGAAAACTTGTTTGCCGCCGAGTGCCGGGCTGGGGAGCATGTGGTGTCGGAGCATTTCGATGCCTTGCCAGAGTTTGACAGGGCTATCGAGGCCGTCATAACAGGACCAGGAAACGAGATCCACGGCCACGCGTGGCAGCACATGGGTCATTACGGTGGGGATGCCGCGGGTGGCGTCGATCACGCGATTCACTTCGGCACCGTGGAGGACGCGGCATTTGGCCGGCCCGGCTTCCTTGCGGGCGCGCTCGACCCCACGCTGACGGGCGGCGAGGAAACGGGCGAACAACAGCGCCCGGCGCTCGACAACGTCGGCGGGCGTTTGTTCCCAGGTGTTGCGGTCGTTGTGCCTGAACGCCCAGTCACCTTCCCAGTTCTGGATGATGAACGTGACGTCCCGCCCGCCATAAGTCTTGAGCAGATAGGCAGCGACTTCGTGGAACTGTTCTTCCTCGTTCTTATAGTCGCTATCGGTATCGAAGAAGGTGGTTTTCGATCCGGTTAGAGGAAAGACT
Source organism: Luteolibacter sp. (assembly GCA_044369025.1). GTDB lineage: Bacteria > Verrucomicrobiota > Verrucomicrobiia > Verrucomicrobiales > Akkermansiaceae > Luteolibacter. The sequence goes on along the minus strand of JBIPMR010000326.1, from coordinate 3,022 downwards.
TCGAGGAAAATGGTGGAGAACGGCACGGCAAGCGCGGCGACATAGTAGGGATGCTTGAGCACATCGACGAGGCGTTGGTCGAGCGGGATGCCCCAGTCGCTGTTGTAGCGGTAGCCGGGCAGGTCGTCCTCGCGCAGCCAGAACTTGGCCACCCCCATGCCGAGCCCGTGCATTTTTTCCGCGCCTTCAACGAGGTAGGGCTTGTCGGTGAAATGGTAGCGGCCGTCGTAGTGGGTGGCACCGAAGCGCTTGGCGAAGTCGGCAGGGATCGGGCCGCCGAGCGATGGCCGGGCGGCGCGCACCCGCTCCTCGATCTCGGCGGCGGGGGTGAGGCGTGGTCCGCTTTCCGCTGCGGCGATGGCGGCGAACGATGGCGTGAAGGCGGCGGCACCGAGACCGGCGCTGGCATTGCGGATAAATTCCCTGCGTTTCATGATGGGTGGTTACGAGTGATCGGCTGTAAGCTATCGTTAAAAGTTCACGAGGCCGTTAGGTCGGGATTGGTCGAGCTCGACTTCCGCGGTCTGCGGGGTTTTACCTTCGCCGGATGCGAGGGTATAGCGGCCGTGGAATCCGCGGAAGGAAATCCAGCCGTCGGCATCGGTCACGGCTTCGCCGGTGGTGTTCCATTCGCGCGTGGTGAGGTCGCTCCAGACCTTGCCGTTCGGCTTGATCGACCAGTCGCGCCGCCACAAGGCGGCGTCGGGCTTCCAATGGCGGCCTTCCCAAAAACCCCAGATCATGATCGCCGTGACGGATGGATGGCTGAAGGCCAAGGTGAGAAGATCGCGGGTGTAGTCGGCCTGCAATTCCTCGTCGGTGGTTTCGACATCAAACTCGGTGATCTGCACTTCGAGGCCGAGGGCACCCCAGCGGTCGAGTTCCTTCAAGGCTAACTCCGGCGGTGTGACCGACCAGCCGAAGTGGCATTGCAGGCCGATGCCATCGATGGGCGCGCCCTTGTCGATGAGAAATCGAGTGGTCTTTTCAAAATGATCCTTGTGCGGCGTGTCGAGGCCCTCATTGGCAAGGCCGGCGTAGTCGTTGAGAAAGAGTTTAACGTCGGGAGCGCTGTCGCGGGCGGCCTTGAACCACTCGACCATCACATCGTCGCCGAGGATATCCATCAGGTCATGGTGGGCGAAGGGTTCATTGATCACATCCCAATCGGTGAAGCGCCCGCGGGTGCGGCCGACCATCTCGCGGATGCGCTGGTCGGCGAGTTTGCGCAGGGCGACGGGATCGTCGCGCAAGGCGCGGGCCGACTGCGGGAGATATTGCCAACTCGGCCAGACGAGCACGTGACCGCGCATGCCGATGTGGCGCTCCGTGAACCAGTCGAACGATTCCACACTGGTCCGCCGCCGTGCGTCGTCGTTGGCTTCCCACGAGTGCCACTTCAGCTCGTTTTCGTAAACCACGCGGGAGAAATGCGTGTCGATGGTTTCGCGGTAGCGTTGTGAGTCCGGGGTGTTTCCTAACAAAAGAGCCCCATCGATCGCGGAACCGAAACCGAAGCCGTGACGGCGCAGCGCGTATTTCACCTTCGCGCCGGCGAGCGGTGCGCCGGCGGCATCCCTGACCTGCACGCGGAAGTCGCCCTTGCGGAATTTTTCGATGCGGGCGGCGGCGGCCTTGCGCCATGGCGCGTCCGCTTCCCGGCCGGGGTAGTCGGCGCGGGTGCGCGGCAGATCGGTTAGCTTGCGGGTGTTGCCATAGTTGAGAATCTCGATGCCGCCAATCTCGACCGTCTGCGGGCGGAATCCGACACGCAGGGCGATCTGCGCGCCACCCGCCGGAAGGTCGTGGCGGCAGGTGAAGGGAAACGCGAATTCCTGCCACTCCTGACGGGCGCCGACCGTTAGATCGATCGACTTGTCGTGGTTTTCATCGGCCGTTTCGAAGACGATGGTCAGGCGGCCCTCGCCGCTTTCCTGGCGGCTGGCGGTGCAGCGGAGGAAAAAGCGTGCCCACAGGATGTCGCCGCGTTTCACCGGGGCGATCGAAGCGGTAACGAGCTGGACTTTCCATGGATTCGGCGGCTGCGCGAGGACTTCGATGCGCCAAGCGTTCTCAAATGGCTGGCCGGTAACAGGCACCACTTTGGCGAGCGCTTGTTGCGGACCATCACTGACAAACGTGAATGCCGCGGGTTCTGCCGGAACGAGTGGCAGGCCGCCCCCTGATGCAGCGGCGCTTGCGAATGAGAGCAATGCGAAAAGGCAAACAATGGATTTCATCGGATAGGTGGAATGGTTTTACGATCTGATAGAACGTTACAAAGGGCGCGGGCCGCGGGTTTCAAACGACCGTGATAGTCGAGGATGGCGGTATTGACCGGGCAGGGAAAGGCATCATGCCCCATCCAGACAATGAGGCCGCCGCAGCGGGGAAAGCGCCGCATGCAAGCGGCCATGGCAATCGAAAGCCCCTTGGCCTGGCGGCTCTGGCTCCAGCGGACGTAATCATCCAGCGACTGCGGATTTCCGCCATCGACGAGATAGGATTTCCACTGGAGCCACCAGGATGCAGCGTGCCGCCAGACGGGATGGGACTCATCCGCGGGCAGCGCGCGATCGCCGCAGCATTGGCGGATCAAGGCGGCGTCCGAGGCTCCGGGCACGCCGGCTTCGGCATGGAACATGGCATCGGATTTTTCCCAAAACCCGCGCCACTCCGCCATCGTTCCCGGCAGGTCCCATGGTCCGTGGACGCAGTGATGCAGGCCCTTGCCGATGTCCTGCAAACTCACGGCAAAGCGCGGGCCGCAGGGGCTGGTGGGGATGAAACGCCGCCCGGGATCAAGCCGACGCACGGTGCGCGCCATCGCCGCGAGCGGCGGGTGGCTGCCGTCCAACGGCAGTCCCCCACCCTCGCGCACGCCGCCGGGGCCGAACTGGAGCTCGTTGCCGCCACACCACATCAGCAACGAAGGATGGTGCTGGCGGCGGGTGATGAGCGACTCCGTGATCGCGGCGGCGCGGGCGATGCTTTGCGGGTCCTCCGGCGGCCAGTTATCGAT
>JBIPMR010000325.1:0-4920 GCA_044369025.1 Luteolibacter sp. | reverse complement strand
CCCACATGGCTCCAGTGGACCAGGATTTTCGAACAACAAACGTGCCGTTGCCATAAACCACCCTAGTGATGTCTTCTCCTCCAGGATTTCTGGCTGTCCAATTGGTGAAATCGCTACTTGTAAAAATTTGCCCTACGGCCCCGGTCATCACGAATGTGCCGCCGCCATACCCAGATGCATTAATCCAATAACTGTGGCTCGGATATTGAACGGGAGTCCATGTGATTCCATCTAGGCTGTAATGACTGTTGGTGAGAAATATCCCATCTGAAACCTGCATCAAATATCCGGCATCCACTGATGTCGTCCGTTGCGTCCAGGCTGTGGATGCTGGAAATGGCGCAGCCGTCACAGAGGCCGCCGTGCAAAAAAGAGCGGCAATCATCCTCAATCCCGGGAGAATGCTTTTTTGAGCAATAACACGCACCACAAAACCCATTGAGGTGAATTTAGGTGGAGGTAGGCAGATCCCACAGTCTGATGACTTCATACGTTTGCGAGTGTTGTTTTTTACGATCCCCCTAAGACCTCTACGCGGTAGAATCGGCCTCCCGCAGGCGGTGCGGGGTCGGTGACTTCGGTCTCCGCGCCGGTGCCGGTGTAGGTGGTGGTGAGATCGGTCCAATTCGTGAGATCGGCGCTCCAGCGGACCTTATAGTTCACCCCGTAGGCGGCGAACCAACGGAGCTTATAGCCGCTGGCCGTCATGGCTGCGGAGGTGGTTTGCAGGCGGGACTTCGCATCGTTGGGATTCGTGGAGACGGCGAATTCAACTGCATTGCTGAAGCCGTCGCCGTCGCTGTCGGCATTTGGAACGGCGGCGGCATTGCCGAGGGTGGCCAGCGCCCAGTCCGCGTAGGTGCGGGTGAAAACCACCACTTGCCCGGGCACTGCCAGTGGCGTGGAGGGACCATCCGCATTGTAGGGAGCCACTTCGGTGTCGGCGAGTGTCAGCGGGAAGTGCACCTGGCCGGTGGCGGCCGGATTCACCTCGAAGACGATGTTGGCCACGGCTTGGCCGTTGGCAAAGGTCCATTCCGAACCCCAAGCGGCGGCCAGCGAGACGCTGCCGGTCTGCGAGGCGTAGTTGTTGCCCGGCACCACGTTCCAAGTGGGAGTGATGCCGCTGGGCAGGCCGCCCGACGGGACGATCAACGAGGACGCTCCCGCAACGCGCAGGACCGAGGCCGGGTAATCCACTTGGAAGGAGACTCCGGCTTGCCCGGCAGGCACATTGTCCAGATAAACTTGGGCGAGCAGCTTGTTGGCATTGGGGCCGGTCAGGCGGGTAAGCACCAAACGAGCGACCGCAGGTGCCAGAGAGACGGAGTTCATGCTCATGCTGCTCAGTGTCTTCAAAGAAGTGAGCTTCAGGCCCGTGCTCAGCGAGGAAAGCGAGGAAGAACTCGGCGGCGCGGCCATCATCGGGGCCATCATCGGTGCGCTGGATTCAGCGAAAAATGGAGTTTCATCGAGGTTGGCCACGACCCGCAGCACGCGAGTGGCATCGCCCTCGGTGAGGATGGTGTCGAGGTTGAGATCGTTGAGGTAATGATCCCAAGTCCGGATGAGCGCCGGATTGGCATAGAGGCGGATCAACTCCGCGGCATCCGAGACATCGAGGCGGCCGTTGTTATTCGCGTCGCCCGGGATCTCACGCTGGGCAAGCGTCATCGTGCTACCTTTGAGCTTGGTGTAGCCATCAATGGGGCGGCCGAAAAGATCGCTGATGCTGAGCAGGTTCGGGGCGAGCGTGACGCTGGCATTGGCAGGCACGCTGCGGGTGGTGGCCCGCAAGGTCCCGACCAAGCGGCGACCCTCAGGGAAGGACGACGGGAAGGCACTGCCGACGACCCGCACGGTGCCGGCGTTTTTGTCGATCACGACCGAACTGTTTCCCCCGACCAAATGCGGCCCGAGCAGGAAGGTAGGATTGATCAGATAGGCCTTGTCGTAGGCGATGATGAAACTCAAACCGGTGGCGTCACCCAGGCTGTCTAGATAAACCGGAGCTTCGATGATCCGGTTTTCAGAACTCGCGAGCGGTGGCTCGACGGAGAGCACCTGATCCGGCACGCGCACGGTGACGGTGACGGGTGTGGTGCTGGAGCTGCCATAGGCATTGGTGGCCTGCAGGACATAAACACCGGCATCCGTAGGCACGGCAGCGGCAACGGAGTAGGTGGTGGAAGTGGCTCCGCTGATGGGTTCGCCATCCTTGAACCACTGGAAGGTGACCGGTTCGGCCCCGAGAATGCCAGTGGACAGTGACCACGGATCGCCTTCATCGACCGAGAAATCGGCAAAGACTACGGTGAAGGCCGGGACCGGACCGTTGATCTTGGCGACAAACAGATCCCAGAATCCGCCGCCGGTGACCGCATGGGTTCCGAAGGCTGCGCTGGTATCAAACACGCCGGCATGGAAGATCTCTCCGGACGGATTGACCGAAAGCGCTTGGCTGCGGTCGTCATTTGAGCCGCCGCCGCGCAGGGCCCACACGACTCCGCCACCGGCACGGAGTTTCGCCACGTAGGTATCCGTCAAACCGGACGAGACGAGCGTGGTGGAACCGAATGCCACGGAATTCTGGAATGATCCTGCGAGCATCATGGTGCCGAACGGGTCGGCAGCCAGGGAGATGGCGGTGTCACTGCCGGTGCCGCCATAGCGGTTGGACTCGATCACCGCACCATCTGCGCTTGCCAAGCGGACGACAAAGGCGTCTTCCGCACCGGCACTGGTCAGATTCGAGGAACCAAAGCCTGTGGCGGAGGGTCCGGTGAAGGAACCACTCACCCAGAGGTCACCCGCTCCATCAAAAGCGGCGGCGCGCGCATTGTCGGCGGTGGTGCCGCCGAAACGTTTCGCCCAGAGGAAGGTTCCGGAGGAATCCAGCAGGGTGGCAAACGCATCAGAAGCGCCTGCGCTGCTGAGCGTGATGGAACCGAAGGTGGCACCGCCATTGAAGGACCCGGCCACGGCGATTTCTCCGGTGGATTTCACCGCTACGGAATAAGCGATGTCGGCAGCGGCGCCACCCATCTTGCGCGACCAGAGCGGATTGCCGGTGGAGTCGAGCTTGACGATAAAGCCGTCGCTGCTGCCGCTGCTAGTGAGGGTGGTGGTGGTGCCGAAGGTGATGGATCCGCTGAACTGGCCGGCCATGTATAGATTGCCACTGGCATCGACGGCCATGGCATGCAGGCTGTCACTGGAAGTGCCGCCGAAGCGCTTGGACCAAACGGTGTTCCCGTCGGTATCCACTTTCACCAACACGATGTCCTTGGAACCGGCTGAAGTCAGCGTGGTGCCGCTGATGACGGTGGAGGTGAAAAACTCGCCACCCGCAACCACTCCGCCGGATGGCAGTGCCACGGCGGTTTTGGCAAGATCCGAATTGACGCCACCGAATTGCCGGGCCCAGGCGACGCTGCCGTCGCTATGGGTCTTCATCAGGACCAGATCGCTGAGATTACCGCCTGCGACGCTGAAGGTCGATGCGCCGAAGGCCACCGAGTTTTCAAAATCACCCAGCAAAAAAGCCTGGCCTGCGGCATTCGCCGCCACCGCGTAGGCGGTATCATAACCACTGCCACCATAGCCCTTTGCCCAGACATAACCTTGGCTGAAATCACCCGCCACCACGCTGAATGTGCGCTGAACAGGGGTGGCCGCGATCCAATTCGCATTCCCGGACTGGGAGGCCTGAACCACCACCACTCCAAGCCCTGTGAGGGTGAGTTCTGAACCGGAAACCGTGGCCGGACCGGAAAGCACCGCAAACTGCACCGCCAGTCCGCTGGCGGAAGTCGCGGCCAAAGCCAAAGCCGGAGCACCCAGGGTTTGGTCGGCAATCGCGCCAAAAGTAACGACTTGTGGCGCCTTGGAGATCACCAGACTGCGGCTGGCGCTGCCGCTGTAATTCGAGTGATTGATGGTGGCGACGACCGAATAGGAGCCCGCACTGACCGGAGCGGAAATGCTGCCGTCATAAGTCAGGTTCACCGCAAGATCGACAGGTGCCGTGATAACGGAAGCGGCTTTGGGCGTTCCATCGTAGGTCGCCGCCAGGTTGCCGAGTGTGACGGTGGCAGCGGCCTTGCCAATCACCAGCGTGCCGCTGGCTGTGCCTGCATAGTTCGCGTCGTTGACCGTCGCGATGACCGCGTAACTACCGGCGGCAGTCGGTGCGGGCGCGGAACCGTTGTAGGTCAGACTCACTGCCAATCCTTCGGGTGTGGTCGTGGCGGATGCGGTCTTGGCGGATCCATCATAGGTCGCGGCGAGATTGCCGAGCGTCACGGTGGCGGTTGCTTTGGCAACGACCAGGGTTCCGGAGGCCGCGCCCTCGTAGTTGGCGTCGTTGATCGTAGCGACGACCGGATAGCTGCCTGCGGCAGTCGGTGCGGTTGCGGAACCATTGTAGGTCAGACTCACTGCCAGTCCATCGGGAGTGGTCGTGGCGGATGCCGCTTTGGCCGAACCATCGTAAGTCGCAGCGAGCTCGCCGAGCGTCACGGTGGCGGTTGCCTTGGCAACGACCAGGGTTCCGGAGGCCGCGCCCTCGTAGTTGGCGTCCGCAATGGTTGCCACCACGGCGTAACTACCAGCGGCAGTCGGTCCGGTTGCAGAGCCATCATAGCTCAGATCAACCATGAGATCTTCCGGGGAAGTCGTGGCGGTTGCGGTCTTGGCGGACCCATCGTAGGTCGCTGCGAGATTGCCGAGCGTCACGGTGGCGGTTGCTTTGCCAATGATCAGCGTGCCGGAGGCCGTGCCTTCGTAGTTCAAGTCGTCGATCGTCGCGACGACCGGATAACTGCCTGCGGCCGTCGGAGCTGTGGCGGACTCATGATAGGTCAGGCTGACGGCAAGACCTTCCGGGTCGATGGTGACTGATGCTGATTTCGTCGAACC
>JBIPMR010000324.1:0-4924 GCA_044369025.1 Luteolibacter sp. | reverse complement strand
TACCGGCCTGCGCATTGGCCTTCTCATTCACAGGCCGCCGGGGACGTCGGCGCGCCTGAGTGAGGGGGCGGGCTGCCGTCACGCAATTGTCGGGATAGCACACCACGATCTCTCTCTAACGACCACTGATCAAGGCACTTTCGCCAATCGGTGCAGGTGGTTGATTGATGTTTTCAAGGTGTGGCGGATCCCGGGTCCCAGGGAGATTCAGGCACCACGAATCTTACGGATCTTTGGTTTTCCACAAAGGCTCTCAGGATTCACCCCACCCCGGTCAGTCTCTTCTTTTGTGTTCTCTGCGTTCTCTTGCGGCCAAGTGATCAGCGGTTCGCCATCTCGCCATCGGGATGGAAGGTTAACGGTCCGCGCGCTCCGCTAGATAGCGGGCGAGGAGGGGCGCGAGGTTTTGCGCGGTTTGGGCGGGCCAACGGGCGGGGGCGGTGAAAATCGCGGTGTCGAGGGCGCGGTGGCTGGGGCTGTCGGGAGTTTCGGGAATGCGGGCGATGAGGTCGTGGATGATGGATTTGGCCATCGCGGTGCTGGCGTGGAGATTTTCGATCACGGCATCGACCTCAACCGCGGCTTCGTCTTGTTTCCAACAATCGTAATCGGTCACCAGGGCGAGCGTGGCGGCGGCGATTTCCGCTTCGCGGCAAAGTCGGGCTTCCGGGGCGTTGGTCATGCCGATGACGTCGGCGCCCATCATCCGGTGCATGGCGGCCTCGGCGCGGGTGGAGAAGGCGGGGCCATTCATGCAGAGGTAGGTGCCGCCGTCGTGGACTTGCGGCGCGAGGCGGCGGGCGGATTCGAGCGCGATGGCGCGAAGTTCGGAACAATAAGGATCCGCGAATCCGGCGTGGGCGGCGATGCCGTTGCCGAAGAAGGTGTGTTTGCCGGCGCTGCCGGTGCGGTCGATCAACTGATCGGGCAGCACGATGTCGCGCGGTGCGAGTTCTTCGCGCAGGCTGCCGACGGCGGTGACGGAAATGACCCACCGCACGCCGGCCGAGCGCAGCGCCCAGATGTTCGCACGGTGGTTGATCTCATGCGGCAGCAGCCGGTGGCCGACGCCGTGGCGCGGCAGGAAGCACACCCGCCGACCGGAAATGCGGCCCATGACCACCGGGTCGGAGGGCGCGCCGAACGGGGTGGCGATGGCGTGCTCCGAGATTCCCTCGAAGCCGTCTATTTGATAGAGCCCGCTGCCGCCGATGATGCCGATCGCCGGCTCGTTGAAATTCTGGGAAACCATGGGCGGATCGTTACGCCATCGGCGCTCGCCCGCAAGGCCGCATGTGCCCCAAGGTGCGGCGGTCTCCGAACCGCCGAGGCGCATGGGAAGCCCATGAGAAAGCGCCCGGCTCCTTTCATGGGCCATTCATGCGCAGGGCGATTCGGAGATCGCCCCTCCTTGAGTGCCCTGCATCCGGACGCGAATTCTCAGACTCTCAAGGAACTTGCACGATGCCGTCCGGCAGCTCGACGGTGGATTTGATGCTGCCGTCCGGCTGTTTGTCGTGGCGCACGCGGATCGGGCCTTTCGGCGTCGGATAGGTTCCTTCCGCCCAGGAGAGGCGGCCGAGGTTGGGCGAAATTTTCACGGTGGCGCATCCCGGGGAGAGCGGCGTGACGCCGAGCACGTTTTCACTGAGCCATGCGGTGGGGCCACCGGCCCAGCCGTGGCAGAAGCTGTGGCGGAATCCGACATAACAATGCGCGCCGAAATCGCCGTGCAGATCCTTTTTGCCCGGAGCGACCGGTTCATCGATCCGTCCGGCGTTCTTGGTCCACTCGAGATCGAAGTCCTCCCAGAAAGTGGTGGCGCCGAAGTCCAACATGCCGCCCCAATATTGGCTGATGAAATCCAGGCCGGTATCGATATCGCCGGATTTCGCCAGCGCCTTGAGCACATAGAAGCCGTAAAAGGTGCTGAGATCCTTGGGTCCGTCTTTTTTCAAAACGGCGGCGACTTCGGCGGGCTCGCGCAAGCCGGCGAGCGCGAGCAGCGCGGCGGGGGACTTGCGGCCGCTGGTTTCCGGGCGGTGCTTGCGGAGCAGGGTGGCGGTGTCGGTGCAGAGTTTGGCGGTCTGTGGGTCGCCGAGGATTGCGCTGAGGCGCGCGCCGCTTTCCATGGTGAGGGTCATCATCGCCTGGAGGCCTTCGTGGACGGCGGTCGGGTTTTCAAAGGTCGGCCAATCGAGGAAGCGCATGCCATCGAGTTTTTCTTTGCCGTCGGCATCGACGTAGGTGGCAAGACGCTTGAGCAGGGCGGTTAGATAGACCTGCTGGGCTTTGAGGTAGTCGAGATTTCCATGGTGCTGATACCAATCCTCGTGAATCAGGACCCACCACATCGAATAGGAGCTGATGCCATTCATCCACTCGGTGACGGGGGTGACGTCGCGGGTCATGTCGAGGCTTTCGGGCACGACCGGGTTGTGGCCGAAGACGCTGTTGATGACGCTGACTTCCGGGTGCATGTCGCCTAACCAAACGAGGCGGTCGCGTTTGATGCCGTCCCAGAGGAATTCCTGCATGTTGAGATGCACGGTGTAGGCGCCGGTTTGCCAGATTTGGTTGAGGCGTTCGTCGGAGCATTTGAACGAGCCGACGTAGGGCACGTCGCGGAGTGTCAGGATCGCGCGCACCTGGCTGAGTTGGGCCTCGATCTTCGGGTCGGCGTTGTCGATCCGCACGAAGCGGAAGCCGCTGGGGCCGATGGTGGTTTTGCCGAGCCAGGGGATTTTGACAACCTGGTCGCGCAGGGCGTGATCGTTCTGGGCGCCGCGCTCGCCGATTTCCGCCATGGTTTCGGCGACGGATTCGCCGAAGCGGACCCGCAAGGCTGGCATCTCCTTGTCCTTGGTCATCGGGGTGAAAAGTTCGACGGAGCCGGTGATTTCCACGCCGAAGTCGATGACCACGCCGCTGCCCGGTTTGAGGATGAGCGGGGGCGAGGGTTCTTTGAGCACCGCTTGGCCGCTTTTGGGTTTCAGCAGGTTTTCGGAGTTCTGCACGCCGGCTTCCGAGGTCCAAACGACCCGCTTGGGCTGGACGACAAACGAGGTGAGCGGGCTTTTTTGTGCGACCGCTTCGATGGCCGGCGGCAACGCGCTGACAGTGGGGGAAAGCGCTAGAACCCCTGCTAGCAGACTGATGGAGGTTTTCATGATGTCATTCGGATTTCATCCACATCGGCGCGGTGATGAACCAGGCGATGCATGAGATGAGCATGATGTTTTTCATCGGGTCGCTCTCGATTTTGTGCAGGAAAAAAAGAATCGGCGGCACGATGGTTCCTAACAGTGATAGCGCGCCGATGGGCAGGGCGATGGATTTCATGGTTTTTTTGCGTCAGGGTTTCAGGCGCGCGAGGGTTTCGGACCGATGGTTTTCGCCAGCACGATGTAGAGCAGCCCGCTGCCGATCCAGACCGGCAGCGTGGCGTAGGTGGGCAGCGGCATCTTGAAATGGCTGACCGCCCAAAGGCCGATGGCGGCGGGGACGATCCACGCTAACAGCGCGGCGATGTTGAATGAGGAACCAGAGGCGAGGGCGGGATCGCTGGTGATGCCCAGGCGCTTGGCAAAGAACACATCGACCACGATGATCGCGCCGACCGGAGCGAGCACCATGCCGTAAATGCCGACGAAATCGAGCAACATCATCGCGAAGGCGGGGAACAACCCAGCGATGGTGCAGACCCCGCCGGCCAGCAGCGTGGCGGTGGTGCGGGAGATTTTCGGCAGCACGCCCTGGAAGGCGAGTCCCGCCCGATAGATGGTCGGGTTGGCGGTGGTCCAGCCGGCGATGACCACGCAGATCAGGCCGGTCCAGCCGACGGCGCTGAAAACGATGGGTCCCGGGGCGACGCTTGCGTCCGGGCCGACGCGTTGCAATTCATAAGCGTAAAGCAGCGAGGCGCTGATCCAGGCGATGCAGTGGCCGAGATACATGCCCGCGGCGGGTGCCCAACCGCAGGAGGGCTTTCTCGCATAACGCAGCACCGACATGTCGCTCATGCCCAGGTGCATCGCGGCGTTGCAGAACCAGGCGAAGAAGAACACGCCCCAGAAGCCGATCTTGAGTTTTCCTTCTTGGGGAACCCCGGTCCAGATGCGGTGCAGTTCGAGCGAATCCAGTTTGGGCAGGGTGGCGATCGCACAGGATAGAAAGACGAGAAACATCCAAGGCGCGGCATAGTTGCCGACTTTGGCGACCAAGCTGTAGCCGCGCATGGCGACGGCGGTCATCGCCGCGCCAAGTATTAACACCACAGCACTCCAGGCAAAACCGGTTGGCATCGTGTCGGCAAAGCTCGGCATGCGCACGTCGGGAAACGGCACGCCGACTGCAGTGGCGGAAACGGTGACCATCGCACCTGCGAGGAAACAGAACAGCAGGCCGTTCGCGAGGTTGTAGATGGTGACCAGCTTGCGGCCGCAGATTTTCTCCAACTTGTGATAGAGGGTGACCCGCAGCCGGATCGAGATGGTGGTGGTGAGATAGCGCCAGGTGAGCACCGCCGCCAGATTTCCTAACAAGAGTCCCAGGATCAGGTCGCCCGCGCCGACGCCGTAGGCGACAAACAGGGGTCCGATCATGAACTCAGTGCCCGCGGTGTGTTCGCCGGCATACATCCCCCAGAAGGAGGACGGGCCTTTGAGCGCGCTGTCGGGCACCCGCTCGTTTTCGTATTCGTTGACGGAGTGGTGCTCCGTGGTGGTTTCGGCGGAAGACATTGGGTTTTTTCAGGTGGATCAGTGACCGCCGCCGGAGCCTTTGAGATAGGTGCCGATGCCGATGATGACGGTGGATAGAATCAGGGTGGCGATGCCGGTGGCGATCAAGGTGTGGGCCTTTTTGCTGGAGCCTCTCCATTCATGGAAGATCCAGCCCCACATGGTGCTGAAGATGATGATGC
>JBIPMR010000323.1:0-4949 GCA_044369025.1 Luteolibacter sp. | reverse complement strand
CACCACCTCCGGATTCAATGCCAACCTGTCCAATCTGGTGCTGAGTGCCGGCACGCTTGATCCGGTTTTCGCCAGCGGCACGACCGGCTACACCGCCATCGTCCCCAGCACGACCAGCACGATTTCCGTGACACCCACCGTGGCGACTCCGACTTCCACGGCGAAAGTCAATGGAGCCCCGGTGGTGTCCGGTTCGACCAGCACGCCGGTATTTCTCCTGCCGGGAAACAACACCATCACCGTGGCGGTGACCGCTCAGGACGCCGTCACCACCAAGACCTATACGATTGCAGTCACCCGGGTCTCGCCAGCGCCGGAAATCGGAGTCACCCAGTCGGGGATCGCGATCAGTGACGGAGGAGGAAAGAATTTCGGCCCGGCAACCGCCAGTCGGCCCGCCCTTCTCACGTTCGTCATCAGGAACACCGGAAATTCCGACCTCACCGGGCTGGGAATCACCGTCGATGGGCCTGACGCCGCGCAATTCAGCGTCACCAGCCTGCCGACCGCGCCAGTGTCCGGGCCGGCGGGTTCCACCACGTTCAGCGTGGCATTCACCCCGGCGGGCGTGGGCCCGAGATCGGCTGCCTTGCACATTTCCAGCAATGACGCGGACGAAAACCCTTACGACATCGCCCTGACGGGAAGCGGACTGTCGTCCACCGTGGACACCGATGGCGACGGTCTCAGTGATGCGGCGGAATTTCAAATGGAGGTGCTCGGGTTTGATTGGCAGGTGAGCCAGCCAGCCCTGGTGAATGTCTATCTCGCGAATGCCGAGACTGGCGGACTTGGCAGCGGCCAAGGCCTGTATCTGGATGCTCCAAAGCTTACCAAGAATCCAACGACCGGTTTGTTCACGCTGAAAATCGGCATCCAAAAATCCACGAATCTGCTGAACTTCACCCCATTTCCCATGACCGCTCCCCAAACGACTATTTCCGGCGACGGCAAACTGGAGTTTGAATTCGCATCGCCCGACAATGCTGGGTTTTACCGGCTTCTGGCAGAGTGAGGCGGGAGTGCGCTTTTTGAGGGCTGAACCCCATGACCGCCCAACGGCCGGATTCCCCCGCCGGCACCCGGCTAAATTCGTTCATTTCAATTCCTTCAACTGTCCGCCCTGGCGGCGGGTGATTTTGCTCCAGAAATCCTTGTCGTCGGGTTTCATTTGGAAGCCGATGAAGTGGACCGGGACCTTCTGCGGGAGGTCGGCGGTCAGCTCCTTGAACAAATCCTCAAACTCGTCCTCCGGCACCTTCTCGCTGGTGGCCACGCCGCGTTCGAAGCTGCCGTCGGAGATCAGGAAAATCACATCCGGCTTGAGGCCGTAGCCCGCGCGGAGGATCGGCGGCAGGCCGTTGGGCTCGGGCGCGACGACGCCCTTGCCGCTGCGCGGCATCGAGCCGGATTCGCGCCACTCGGTTTCGATCCATTGTTTCGCGAGATCCCGGTTCGGCTGGGTGGCGGCGATGAGCTCGGGTTGGAACAGCTTGTAGTTTCTAACAAAATGGATGATCCCGAAGCGCGAATCGACCGGCAGCTTGTTGATCATGTCGAGCGTCTCCTGCTTGATCTTGGCGAGCGGCATCGCGGATTGGTTCGCCTTGTTGACCACGGATCTGGAAACATCGAAGAGCAGCAAAATCCGCTGCCCATTGGCCTTGATGCCCATGAAATCGATGGCGGTGCCGAGGCCTTTTCCCCCCGCACCACCGAGGCCGAAGCCGCTGCCGGCCCCGCTGCCCGCCGCCCCGGATAGGCCGGTGACCAGGTTGCTGGCGATCACCGAGGGATCGGGCGTGAGCAGGTTTTCCATCGAGACTTTCGGTGCGTCCGGCAAGGCGAAGGCGGTGGGGCGGAGACTCACCAACCGTGCCTTGAAGGTGGGCTTGGCGGCGAGCGCGGCGTGCGCGGCCAGGTTCATCCGGTGCTGGCGGGTTTGCGGCGGCACCTTGATCTTCGGCTGCGGCGGCGCGACGAATTTCGGCGGCTCGCTTTTGATATAACTGGCGACGACCCACACCCCGGCGAGGATCGCGAGCGCGCCGTGCACGACGATGCTGCCGACGACCGCACCGGTGACGCCTTTGCGGGCGGCCTTGCGCTTGTCGGCGACTTGATCGATGAGGTGTTTGGCCATGAATGTCAGAAATCGTTAGAGCTCCTCGGCGGTGTCGTCGGAGAGTGTCACGCCGGTGATGCCGGCGAGACCGCAGGCGTTGAGCACATCGACGATGCGCTGGTGGGTGGAGTCATTGGCGGCGTCCACGGTGACGAGCGCCTGGCTTTGGTTGAGCGCCGCGGCTTCCTTGAATTTCGAAAGCAGCCCGACCAGCGGTTTCAATTCCTGATCGCCGGTCGCCCCGACGATCTGCTCGTTCACTTCCACGCTGCCGTCCGCCAGAATGCCGATGCGGATTTCCTCCGGGATTTCCACCGAAACCTCGTCGGAAACCGAGCCGGGCAGCGTCATGCTGAGATCCGCCTCGTAGCGCGGCGGGCGCGAGGAGATCAGGAAAAAGCAGATCAACAGGAAGCCGATATCGGCCATCGGCGCGAGTTGGACCTCGATGGATTGTTCTTCCCGGCGGCGGAGGATCATGGGGTCAGCGGGTGGCGTTGAAGGTTCCGAGCACGATTTCCACGGCCCCGGCCTCGGCGCAGGCGCGGTAGAATTCCTTGGTCTTGAGCGCCGCCGTGCTCGCGTCGGCCCGCAGATAAACCTTGAGCGGCGGGAACTCGATCATCCGCCGCTTGAGATGCGCGGTGAGCGCTGCCAGATCATGCGCCTCGCTGCCAAGATAGTAAGTCCCCGCCTTGTCCACGTTGACGATCACCCGCCCGGCCATGTCGGAGGGGACCACCGCCGCGGTGGCGATCGGGAGATCGATGGGCACGTCGTATTCGTTTTCCGCAATCTCGTTGGTGACCATGAAGAAAATGATCATGATCCAGGTGATGTCCACCATCGGCGCGATCTGCATGCCGACGTCGTCCACGATCCTGCGTCTGATTTTCATCATGTGAGAGTGGCGTTTTCGGGTTCAGGCTTCCTCGGTGGGCGTGCCGCTGACGAAGCCGTTGATCAGGTTGGACGCGGAGTGCGCGAGCTGGCTGACGTGGGACTGCAGCATGTTTTTGAAGACGAAGTAGGCGAGCATCGACGGGATGGCGACGATGAGCGCGGCGGCGGTGGTGATCATCGCCTCGCCGATGCCACCCGCGAAATCGGACGGCTTGGTGGCTCCGGCGGCGAGTTGGTTGAAACTGCCGATCATGCCGGACACCGTGCCTAACAACCCGATCATCGGCGCGACGGCGGCGAAGGCGTTGAGCATGTTCACCCACAACATGTATTTGGTTTCCTCATGGAAAATCGTCTCGGCGGCCACCGCTTCAAGATCCGCCTTGGAATAAACCGTGACGCCCGCAGCCGCCTTGGTGAACGTTTCCCGGATGACGTGGGACAGCGAACTCGGATCGGCATCGCACAGTTTCAAAGCCGCGGGCACATCCTGTTTGGCGAGCGCGGATGCCAGCGACGCCTGCAGCGCGGGCGGCAGCATGGTGCTGCGCTTGATGCGGATGGCGCAAAACGAAATCACCGCGATGGTGCCGATGGAGGCCAGCGCGATGGCGTGCATGACCCAACCGCCTTTGGTATAAAGATCCAGCAGGCTCTCGTTCTGCACCGTGGCGGGCAGCGCCGCGGGGGTCTGCGCGGAGGCGGTCCGGCTGGCGACGGACATGCTCACCATGAACAAAACCAGGGCGATGACAACGGGGCGGATGATTTGAATCAGGGGTCTCACTTGGGGGGGTGGTTTGGGGCTGGCAGCGGCTCAATCGCCGAAGATGTTGTAACGTTTGGGAGGCGGGGGCGGGCCGGTGGGCGTGATTTCAGCGTCCCCGGTGGCATCTTCAGCCGCCTCGGCGGACCCCGGCGAAAGTTTGCCACCGGCCTCCAGCGCCTTGAGTCGGGCGAGCAGCGGGACGGTTTCGCGGGCGGCTTCGGAATCCGGATAGAGCGCGGCGAGGTCTTCGAGCGTGCTTACCGCCAGCCGGTTCGCCCCGGTGAATTGGTAGACCGCGGCCGCCATCTTCAAGCCGGCGGAGGCCTCTTTGTCACGGCTGCCGTGGAACAAACTCGGATAGAGCGAAAAATCCAGCGAGAGATGATAGAGCCGCTCGCGCAGCGGACGGACTTCGTCATCATCCACCCAGCGCGGGTGCGCCTCGTCGGTCGCCTTGAGCTCGGCAAAATGCCTCTCTGCTAGAAAGGCGGTGGCGAGCAACATCGCGTCCGCGTTGTCCGCATCCTCGGTGATGCTCCAGGCAAGCTGGTCGGTTTCCGCAGGCTTGCCGCTTTGCATCGAGCGGATGAAATCGAGAGTCGTCCGCTCGGCCCCGGCGCGCGCGACGCGACGTTTTTCCGGGTCCTGGCTGCGGATTTGATCGAGGATTTTCCCGGCTTCATCGAGGGCCGCGGGATCCCCCGCCAGACGCAGGGCTCGTGCGAGGGCCAGGCCCGTTTCCCCGGCATTCGAGCCGGCCAGGCGCAGGGTGGCCTGGCGGGTTTCCCAGTAAACCCTCAACGGCGGAACCGCGGCGGGGGCAGGTTGACGGTGCCACTCCGACTCACGGGCGGTGAAGGTATGGGAAACGCCTGCCAGATCCGCCAGCGGGATCACCCTCGTCACCAAACCGGCGGGCAGGGTTTTCTCCACCGTGACGGCCTGGGCGGTCGCTTGAATGATGCGGACCTTGAGCGGTGCGCCGCGGGCCGGGTCTTTCCAGCGGATTTCATCGAGTTCCGGACGCCCCCTCACCAGCGCCTGCATCTGCTCCGCAGTCGGTGCCGCCGCCGCGATGAGCGCGGTGGCGGTGACCGTGATGGAAATCCGGGTGATCATCGGATGGCGGTTGGCGGCGGGATGAGTCCGCCT
>JBIPMR010000019.1:0-15425 GCA_044369025.1 Luteolibacter sp. | reverse complement strand
CGGGGCTTCGATGGTGGCGGTGGGCATGTATTCACCCGGGCGCGGCTTGTAGTAGAGTGTCGCGCTGGCGGTGTCATGGAACCACTCGCCTTCCGCATCGAGAAAATCGATCGAGTTCTCGAAAAAATAAGGAACAGGGAAGGAAGCGCTATCCCAGAAAGTGTCGCCTTTCGCAAAAATCGAATTGTTCTCAGGCGATTGGAATTTGAAACGGACCTGGGTGGCATTTTGGTAGGAGGTATCGGGGTCGATTCTCCCGCGGTATTGATACCAGTGCGGGTGCATGACCATTTCGACGTTGGCGAGGCCGGCGACACTTCTCCAGCCTTCGATGGGCGGCCGAGGGACGATCGCCTCTTTGGCCGCGGCGTCGATTCCGCTCATGGTGAGATACGGGCCGAGCGTGTCCGGATTGGTTTGATTCGGCGTTCTCGACCTGATGGTGGAGGAGGCATTCACGGTCAGTTGCCGGAACGGGAAGTTGACCCCGGCCTTCTTGAAGATGTTCTTCGCCGCATCATGAAGCACCCAGCCGCCTGACAGATTCACGCCGCCGTTGATGACGGGGACTTCGCTGCCGTAATTCCGGTAAACCACATGGAAGCCATTCGTTCCCGAATCCCCCGACCCCAGCGTGAACGTCGCGGTGAGGCGGTGGATGCCGCCGCGCAGATGGACGGTGATGTCCTCGGTCATGCCGGCATTGATCAAATCCACCGCTTGGCGCGCTTTTTCCAAGGTCTTGAACGCGGTGGCGGGGGACGTGCCGTTGTTCGTATGATTTCCGGAAACAGGATCGACGTAGAAGTCCGCGGCGGACGCGACGGTGCCGCCGCAAAGTGCGAGCGCCACCAGAAAGTGGATGAGAGGATGGAGCAGGGAGCGTGTTTTCATGGGGGTCGCATTAGCGCTTTAGCCGGGGTGTGTTTTCAATGGGCAAGGCGGCGATGCCGTAGAGGATCGTGCTGGCACCGATGGACCCGGGCCGGGCAGCCGGGCCGAGCACCACCTCGCCACCTTCCGGCATGTCCCGGCGCCAAATATCGAACGCAACGGGCTTGTTCTCCCGGTGCTGCTCGATGCTGACCTTGCCGATCCTCTCGCCGGTGGGGACAAAGCCCTCGACCAGCCACTGCGGTGGGGGCTGGTTTCGCCGCTGGAAAACCACGAGCGAGGTGGACGGAGCCACCGTCACGGTGACACGAAGTTCCGCCCGGTCGCGGTGGGCGTGGGCCGGCAGCACCAGATCCGCGCCAGGCAACCACGCGGGGATCGGACGCTCGGGCAGACTCACCCAGCGCGCATTCCGGTTGTGATGGGCCGGCACGGACTCGACCAGCCCGCCTGCGACGATGGGATAAACCGATGGGTCCTTTTGATTGTTCCGGACCGAGCGGATGAGCGAGCTGCCGTCATCCAGCGCGCCCGTGCTCCACTGACCCGTGTGAGGATCGAATCGCACCTGGTCGAGCTTGCCGATGGCTCCGGAGGTGTTCACCACGACCCCCTCGCCTTCGGCGAGATGGTTCACTGTGCCTTCTTTGGAGTGCAGTTCGACGCGGCCTTCGAGGACCACCACGCCGGTCGAACCGGCGGCGGATGCGTCCACCCCGAACCGGGTGCCGAGGTCAACCACCCGGGTCTGGGGCGCGTCCAGGATGAACCCCTTGCCGTGCTCGCCGACATCGACCGTCGCTTTTCCCGAATGGATCCGGACATGCATCGGATCGATGAAACTCAGTTGCGCCGGGGCGAGCAGTTCGATCGACACGTCGTTGGGCAAACGCAGCTTCAGCAGCCCTTGGTCGAGGGTGAGATCCCGGACACGGCTCCGGTTGCCGGCTTCGGGCGAAAGGCTGCCGTGCGAGACCTTGACGTCCCTTGAGGCGATCACTTCGACTTCGACGCCCCGGGACAGGTGGGTCCATGCCGCGGCCGAGAGGGCGAGGGCGGCGGCGGTGGCGAGCCACCGGAGTTTGCTCCGCCGCGCCGGCGCACCGGTGAACGGGATGGCGTCCTCGAGCGCGGAGCTGCGGCGAAGGGCGGCCCTGAGCTGCTCTTCGCGGATTCCAGTGATGACGAATTCCCTCAACAGGTCGGGATTGCCATCGAGCAGGTCACGAAGTTCGCTGGACTCGCTGTCGTCCAGGTCATTTTCGTAGTAGCGGGCGGTCAGATGCTCGAAACGGTTCATGGGTGACTCCTTTCCAGCTTGAGCTGGCTCTCGATGCACTTGCGCAACTGCTCACGAATTCGCAGCAAGCCGACGCGGATTGCAACTTCGCTGGTGCCGAGCACACGCGCGATCTCCCCCGAATCGAGCGAATCGTAGTAGCGGAGCCGGACCATTCGGCGGGCTCTGGGCGCGAGTTTGGTGAGGCATTCGTCGAGAAACGGCTCCTCTTCCCGCTGGGCGGGAGCGACTTCGAGAAAAGTGTTGGAGATGCGGTCCAGCAGCGCTTCGTCGAACACCACGCGTGATCTCGCATAGTCCCGTCTGCTGCCCAGAATCGCGAATTTCGCGACGCCCATGGCCCACGGCAGGAAGGCCTTCGACGTGTCAAAGTCGGCGAATTTGCGGAGCAGTGTCATTGCGATTTCCTGAAGAAGATCCTCCGCATGTCCGCGGTCACGAATGCTGGTGTGCACAAAGCACGCGACCGTGGACTGCGCCTGAGTCCACCGTTGGGTGAAATGTTCCTGTTGGTCCGTCGTGAGCATCCTCCTGTATTCTCCAAAACACGCTCCTATTGTTACACGAAGATTGAAAAAACTGAATGCACGAATACCCGACCCTTGGGAAAAGATTCCAGACCAAGGAGCGGCGGAACGTGTCCGCCGTGGCCATGGAGAGCCAATCACGAGTGCATCCGCGCTTACCATGGTCTCCTCATGGGCACGGGCGAACACGTTTCGCCCCTCCTTGAGCCATGCATGCGGGACATTTGCCCGAAAAACTTGGTAGCGCATGCCCGCGGGAGGATCGAAATTCAAATCAAGCGGTGTCGGGTTTCGCGCCGGAATCTCGTTCATAAGGTGCCTGGTTTGCCCGCCGACACCACCCGATGAACACCCGCCTTCCGAACTATCTCCGCCTTTTCACTTCCGTCGCCTCCCTCGCGCTCATCACCGGGGTCCGCGGCGGGATCACCTACGTGGACGCGAGTTCGGGAGCGGGGGGCAATACGACGTTGGCCAACGGCACCCCCTTCGCGCCTCCCCTCAACGGCACCACCGGCGCGGACAACCAGTGGGAGCAGCGCACCGTGTTCGGTGCGGGCGAAAACATCTACGAAGCCGGGGGGGAAAACGCCGCGGAAAACGCGCCTGAACTCCGGACCACGCTTTCCGGCCTGGCCCCCGGCGGCCAATACAACCTTCACGCCTATTTCTGGGATCCCGGCAGCACCACCGAGGACTGGTGCCTCCGCGCGGGCTTCAGCGCGAATCCCGGAGCCAACCCGGTTTACTCCGCCGCCGACGCGGTGACCGATCTCGGCGGCGCGACCGGCGCGGTGCTTGCCAGCAGCCTGAGCCACGCGGTGGCGCCGGGCGTTTTCACCGAAGGCGGGCGCAATCTGCTCGCCGCTTTGATCGGCAACCGCACCGCGGATGCGCAGGGAAAAATCCAGGTTTTCATCGACGACCTGCCGGCCGCCACCACCGTCAACCGCCGGACTTGGTATGACGGACTCGGCTACGAAGCGGCCGCGCCGCCGAACCCGCCGAACCCGGTGAACTACGTGGACGCCAACCTCGCCAACACCTCGCGTTGGGACGAAATTCCTTTCACGCCGGCACCGGACGGTGTCACCGGGGCCGACAACCACTGGGAGCAACGGAACTTCGGGACCGCCGGCAGCACCTTTGAATCGAATTTCGAGGCCGCGGAAAACGCCCCGCTGCTGGTCACCCGCATCGACGGGCTGACCCCGGCCACCGCCTACGTGCTCTACGCCTATTTCTGGACCGACGGCACGAACTGGCGGCTCAAAGCGTCCCCCAAGGCCTCCGACATCCGGCAAAACGGCACGCCGGGATTTCTAACCGACGACTTCCTGCCCAGCTCCCCACTCACCCATTTCGCGGCCAACGACCCTGCGTCCGGCACCGCCACGGTGGGCACCCCGGCGTCGGCCACCGTGTTCGCCGCCAATCCGCTGTTCAGCGAGAGCAACCGCGCCCTGATGCAGGCCAGCCTCGGCACCGCGAGCAGCGATGCCAACGGCGTGATCCGGATTTATCTCGATGATTTCACCGACGGCGGACCGGTTCCGCGCACCTGGTATGATGGCGTCGGCTACAAGCCGGCCCTGCCGCTGGAACCCGCGCTGGACGAGGACGGCGACGGCCTGACTAACGGCGAGGAAACCACCCGCGGCACCGATCCCTATCGGACGGATACCGACGGTGATTCTTTCAGCGACAAGTCGGAGGTGGACGCCGGTTCGGATCCGCTGGACCGCGATTCGGTGCCGCGGTTGCCGGCCAATGCCATGCGCGTCGCCCCGGACGGCGCGTGGACCTGGTTCAATGACGAACGCGCGGTTTTCCATCAGGGTTCGCTTTTCACCGGCTACGTGAAAGGCAACGGCCAATACGGAGTCACCCGCTACGATCCGGCGACCCACGAGGTCTTCCACATGATCATCAGCACCGGCACCTCGCAGCAACAGGACGATCACAACAATCCGTCGATCACCGTGCTGCCGGACGGCAAACTGCTGCTGCTCTACGCCAAGCACCTCGGCGGATCCCAGTTCTATCAGCGCACCTCGCGGGTCGCCCTGCCATCCACCGCGGCCGACTGGGGACCGGAAATCGTCCGGCCGCTCGGCGCCAACAACACTTATAACAACACCTATCTCCTGAGCGGCGAGGCGGACCGGATCTACAACTTCCACCGCAACCTCAATTTCAACCCCACCATCACCATCTCCAACGACCTCGGGGCCACTTGGGAAACTCCGGTTCCGTTCATTTCCGTTGGAACCAACAACACCCGCCCGTATCCCCGCTATTGTTCCAACAAGACCGACCGCATCGACATGATCTACACCGACGGCCACCCGCGCGATGTGGACAATTCCATCTATCACATGTTTTACCGGGCCGGGGCCTTCCACAAGACCGACGGTACGGTGGTGGACACGATGGCCAATCTCCCGCTCGACCACCAGGGCGGCCAGCGCGGTTCGGTGATCTATCCGTATTCGGCCGCGGCCTGGGGCGGAGGCCAAGGTCCGGACCACTGGATCCCCGGCGCGCGCGGCTGGACCTGGGACGTCCACTACGGCGCGGACGGCCACCCGCTGTGCCTGTTCCAGGTGCAGACCGGCACCGACGCCAGCTGGAGCAGTTCGCGGATTTACTACTATCATGCCCGCTGGACCGGCAGGGAATGGCGGCGGAAGTTCATCGCCCACGGCGGGCGCGGGATCTACGCGGCGGAGTCGGACTACGGCGGCGGCATGACGATCGACCCGGATCACCCGAACGTGATCTATATTTCCTCGAACGCGGCCAATCCGTTCAACCTCGGGGATATCTCCAACGTGCCGCTCAAGCCGAACGCGCGATACGAACTTTACCGCGGCGTGACCAGCGACGGCGGCCAGACATTTTCCTGGGAACCACTCACGGTGGATTCGGCGGCGGACAACCTGCGGCCCATCGTCCCCGAGAACCATGGCTACGACCGCGCGTTGTTATGGTTTAACGGAACCTATAACTCCTACACCAACTTCAGCACCGAGGTGCTCGGCCTGCTTAAGAACGATTTGACGATACGGAACTGGTCGCTGGGACCGGATTCCGGAACCCTCACCTGGGATTCCTCTCCCGGATGCTCTTACCGGATCACCGGCTCGGCGGACCTAACAGGGTTTCCGTACGAGGCGGCGGCGGGGGTCGAGTCGCAGGGTGCGAGCACCACCCACACCTTTGATTTTCCCGCGCCCTTGATCCATGCGCCGAAGGCTTTTTTCCGGGTGGAGGAATGATAGACGCGCCCGGATGGAGTCTTCCATCGACAAAGCCCCGGCCGCCTCTATTTTCCAGGTTCCATCTTGCAAGAAGACCGAGTCATTTCCGAACCCAACCCCGAGAGCGACCGGCCCTTGTCTGCGGAATTGTTGCCGTTGGTTTATGATGAGCTGCGGAACGTGGCGCGCGAACGCATGTCGAACATCGCCGCCGGGCAGACCTTGCAGCCGACCGCCTTGGTGCACGAAGCCTGGCTCAAACTCTCCCACGGCGACGGCCGGAAATGGAACGACCGCACCCACTTCTTCCGCGCCGCGGTGCAGGCGATGCGCCAGATCCTGGTGGACCGCGCGCGGGCCAAGGCGTCCCACAAGCGCACCCTCGATCCCGCGGCCTTCGAACTCCAGACGCTCGATCTGGCGGATGCCTCGCTCGAAGAACGCGTCCTGCTGGTCGATGAAATGCTGACGCGCCTCGAGCAGGAAGAACCGGACAGCGTGCGGCTGATCACCCTCAAATTTTTCGGCGGCCTCACCAACCAGGAAATCGCCGCGATGGACGGAGTGACCGAACGCACCGTGGAGCGCCACTGGTCCTACGCAAAAACCCTGCTTTACCAAATGATCCGCGAGGACGCCGGAGATGGAGCCGATTCCCAAAACCCCACCCGTTAACCGGCTTCTGTTCATCGCCGCCGCGGCGTTTTCCGATCCGGCCGAGCGGCATGCCTTCCTCGCCTTCGCCTGCCGCGGCGAGGAAAGCCGCATGAAGCGCATCGAGGACCTGCTCGATGCGCGGCGGGACGCGGAGGAGTTTTTCGACGTCCGGCCCACCGTCCAGGAAGGCTCCCAGACCGCCACCGACGAGGGCGGACTCGGCGCGTGCATCGGTCCTTACCGCCTGATCGACCGCCTCGGCTCCGGCGGTTGCGGCGTCGTCTATCTGGCCGAGCAACTCGAACCGGTGAAGCGCAAGGTGGCTTTGAAAATCATCCGCCTCGGCATGGATACCGAAAACGTCATCGCCCGGTTCGAAAAGGAGCGCGAGGCGCTGGCGCTCATGGACCACCCGCACATCGCCCGGGTGCTGGACGTGGGAACCACCGTTTCCAGCCGCCCCTACTTCGTGATGGAACTGGTGGATGGCGAAAAAATCACGGATTTCTGCGACCTCCACCGCCTCGGCCTGCGCCAGCGCCTGCTGCTTTTCACCCAAGTTTGCGACGCCATCCAGCACGCGCACCAAAAGGGCGTGATCCACCGCGACATCAAGCCGTCCAACGTGCTGGTGCGCATCCATGAAGGAAACCCGCTGTCGCAGGTGATCGACTTCGGGATCGCCAAGGCCACGGCGGGAAACCTCGAGTTCGACGCCACCCACACGCGTTCGGGCAATTTCATCGGCACCCCGGCCTACATGAGTCCGGAGCAGGCCGGCGGCGGTTTGGACATCGACACCCGCAGCGACATTTACAGCCTCGGAGCGCTGTTGTACGAACTGCTGGCCGGCAAGCCGCCGTTCGGCCACGAGCGGTTGAAGGACCTCGGCGTGGAGGAAATCCGCAGCATCGTTTGTGACGAAGAGCCGGTTTTGCCCTCGGAACGGCTGCGCGCGATGCCGCCGGACGAGCTGAATCAAATCGCCCTGCCGCGCGCGACCGATCCCCAACGGCTGCGCGCGCAGCTGGCTGGCGACCTCGACTGGATCGTGATGAAGGCCTTGGACAAGGATCGCAAGCGCCGTTACGAGACCGCCAACGGCCTCGCCATGGACGTGCGCCACTATCTGAATGAAGAAGTGGTGCTCGCCCGCCCGCCGAGCCGCCGCTACCTGTTCATGAAATTGATCCGCCGCAACCGGGTGCTGTTCGCGGCCGCGGTGATCGCGCTGTCCGGCCTGGTGGCGGGGCTGGGCACTTCCACCTGGCTGTTCCTCAGCGAACGGGAGGCGCGCAAAGAACAGGCGCGCCTGCGCGTCGATGCGGAACAAGCGCGGGCGGTTGAAATCCGGCTGCGCGAAAAAGCCCAGGCCGCCGAGCGTCTGACCCAGGCGGCGGTGCTGGTGCGCTACGGAGATATCCAGCAGGCCGATTCCCTGCTTGCCGAGTTGCCGCCGGAACTCGTTCCCCTCTCGCTTGAAGCGGCCGACACGCTCTCCGCGGTGGCGGATTGGAATCTCTCGCAAGGACGTTGGCAAACCGCCGCGGCGCGTTTCAGCGCGCTGGTCCCGGTGATCACCAGCGTCGATCTCACCGATACCGACCGGATGTCCCGGATTCTCATGCCCGCCGCCTCCGCCATCAAACACTGGGGAGCGCCCGAGCAATACCAGCAACTCCGCGAACTCGCCATCCGCCGCTTTTCGGACACCTCCAACGATGGCGTCGCCGCCCAGGTCACCAAGGCGGTGCTGCTGGATCCCCCGGATCCGCAAACCCTGCTGCGGATTGCCCCGCTCGAAAAGGTCCTGCACCCCGCGGTCAGCAGTCCGCAAGCTGGGAAACCCGCATACTTGCTCGCTTGGCGGATGTTTTCGATGGGTCTGCTCGCCTATCGCAACGGCGAGGACCCGGTCGCCACGGAGTGGATTCTCCGCAGCCTCAAGCTGGCGGAAAAGCCCGCCCAGCTGGTGGCCTCGAACCGGATCCTGCTCGCCATGGTCCACCTCCGGAACCACCAGCCGGACGCCGCCCGCAAGCTTCTCGACGACGCCCGCGCGGCCTTGAAAACCTGGGAATCCGCGCCTTTCAAATTGGGCTCCAGCGATGACTTTTGGTTCGACTGGGTCAACGCGCGCATCCTGCTCGATGAGGCGGATGCCCAGCTCGCGGCAATCGGGAAATAAGCGCTTTCCGGCAACATTTCACCCGCGGTGTCGGCTTATCCGGACGCATCTCGTTTTTATAAGTGGTGGTGAGTGATGCCCGGTCACCAAAGCAGGCCCGCTCTTCCGCCCCCTCAAACCCTTAAAAATACTTTAATGAAAAACCGCTCTTCGCTCGCCTTGTTCCTTGCCGCAGCCGCCGCGCTGCCGACGCACGCCGCCCCGCTTTCCTGGGATCCATCACTGACTCCGCTTTCGCCATCGGGCGGTGCCGGGACCTGGGACTTGAGCAACGCCCGCTGGTCGAATGGGGCCGCGGATGTGGTCTGGACCGATAGCTCGGGCACGCTCGACACCGCCAATTTCGGCGGAGCCGCCGGCACGGTCACCCTCGGCACCAATCTCAGCGCCCGTGGCATCGCTTTCACCACCGCCGGATACACTCTCACCGCCAGCACCCTGAGCTTGGGCATTTCCGGCATCAACGCCTCCGCCCTCGCCAGCGGCACCACCACGATCAACAGCGCGCTCTCGCTGACGACGGGATCCCAGACCTGGAGCACCGGCCCAGGCTCGACCCTCGCGATCAACGGTGCCGTCAGCCGCTCCAACGGCGCGGTCCTCTCTCTCGCCGCCGGCGGTGCCTACACCTCCAGCAGCCTCGCCAATACCCATGGAATCCTCGGCACTTGGGCAAGCACCGGAACCGGAGCCTCGACGCGCTACGTCACCGTGAATGCCGGCACTTTGATCGGCTATACCGCAGCCACGGTCATGGCAACCACAGGCAATGCTTGGGGCGGCATACCCAGCGGCGGCACCGGCACGGTCAATTATGAAATCTCCATTGCCGGCACTCCGTCGGTCACAGGCCTGGTGCGGAACGTGAATTCGATCCTCTACACCGGCTCAGGCATGACCCAAGGCGGTAACAACACAGGCTTGCTGCTGAATACCAACGGCATCCTGAATGCCGGAACGGGCACACTGGCCATCGGCGCATCGGTGAATCAATACGGGATCGCCGCGTCCTCCACCACCAGCAACCAGATGGCGCTGTCCGCCGCCAACGCAGGCATCACCATCAATGCCGACATCCGCAACAATCTGACCAGTGCCAGCAGCGTGGTGACCAGCGGTCCGAACACGGTGACCCTTGCCGGCAACAACAGCTTCACCGGCGACCTCATCATCAACTCCGGCACCCTCGTTGCAAGCCGCACCAACAACGTCAACAATGCCGTCACCAGCTCGCTGGGCAATCCGCAGGTCGCCCGCAATGTGGTGGCAAACCCAGGTTCCACCCTCCGCCTCACCGGTGGGGACGTCCTCGGCAGCGCCACCACCACTCCGCTCAGCACCCTGGTGGTGAATCAAGGGGCCATCGTCACGAACAATGGCAACAATTTCAATTCCCTCGGCCCCCTCGTCATGAACGGCGGACAGCTGACCACCTCCGGCGGCCCCGTTGTTGGATACCAGTCCTACAACCTCACAGGAAGCGTCACCGTCGGCGGCAGCGGTCCTTCCTCGATCTCAATTGATGGCCCCGGCAACGCCTTCAACGGCGTCCACCTCAACACCAATACGCTTTTCACCGTCGCCGATGCGACCGCGAACAGTGAATCCGACCTGCTGGTCTCCACGCCACTCATCAACCGCAACAACTCGCTCCCAGGCCCGGGAGGCTTCACCAAAGCCGGCCCGGGAACCATGACCTTGGCCACCACCAACGCCTACACGGGTCCCACCACGATCACCAGCGGCACCCTCCAAATCGGCGATGGACTCGCCGACGGCTCGATCGCCACAAGCAGCGGTATCACAAACAATGCCGACTTGGTTTTCCAGATCGGCGAAACCCACAGCTATCCCAACCCGCTCACCGGATCCGGCAACCTCACCGTGAAGGGCGGCGGCTGGCTCAGTTTGACTTCCGCTGCAAACAACTACGCCGGAACCACCTCGCTGACCGATGGCGCCCTGTTGCTGAAAGGCGGTTTCGGCGCGATCTCCGTCGCCGCCAATCCTTACAACCTGCTCGGCCACGAAGCGGGCGGAGCATTCTCAGCCAGTTCGCTCGCCTTCGCCGGTGAGGCGTCGGTGGACTTCAAGCTGACCGGCGGTCCAGCTCCGATCATGGTGGCTGGGACCCTGTCCACCACCCCGGCAAACGGCAAGGTAGCCCTCGAGATCAACTCGCTTGCCCTGTCGAACGGCGTCCACAACCTGATCAGTTTTGGTTCCTTCGCTGGAAACATCTCGGATTTCACCACCAACTTCATCAGCGGACTAAACTCCCGCCAAAGCGCCTCGGTGATTCTCAACGGCTCGAACCTGGCCATCAACGTGAGCGGCGACACCCCGAAGTGGACCGGCCTCGACAACAGCAGTTGGACCCTTGGCTCCACCGGCCCCTCCTCCAACTGGCGACTCGCCAATGGCGGAACCGCGACCCATTTCGAGCAGAACGACGACGTTCTCTTCGATGACACCGCAACCGGCACCACCACCATCAATATCAATGGCGGGGATGTCAGCCCGCGCATCATCACCTTCAACAACAGCAGCCTCAATTACACGCTCACAAGTGCCGCCAATGGCATCCTCACCGGAGCCATGTTCAAATCCGGCACCGGAGCTTTGACGATCGATAGTGCCAACTTGTTCGCCGATGGCCTGACTTTCTCCGGCGGCACCCTCCATGTGAATTCCAGCACCGCCATCGGCACCGGTTTGTTCCGGATCGAGCCCGGATCTGCCAAAACCATTGACAACACCTCAGGGTCACCCGTCGCCAACACGCACAACAACTTGCAGGAATGGCTCGACGACTTCTCCTTCACCGGCAGCAACCACCTCGACCTCGGCACCGGCACGGTGACCATCGCCGGAGACAATACCGACCGCGTGGTTACCATCAACACCGGCACCCTCACCGTCGGTGAGATCAAGGCCGCCTCCCACGGCCTCATCAAACAAGGTGCGGGAACACTGGTTGTCACGTCCACCGGAGGCGGAGGCGCCGCCAGCACCCTGGCCGGCACCCTCGGGGTCACCGCGGGCACCCTCCAGATCAACCGCAGCGGCACGGATGCCGGCGGCAGCGGCGATCTCACCGCCACCGGCATCACCGGCAACGGCACCATCACCAACGGCGCGGATGTCGAGCGCTGGCTGTTCATCAATACCCCTGACAACCACACCTTCTCCGGCACCCTCGCCAACGGCGGCCCCGGCGGCCTCGGCTTCAATAAACAGGGAACCGGCACCGTCACCCTCGCCGGCGATAACAGTCACACCGGTCTAACTACCGTTGAGGCCGGGACCTTGGTCATGGCACATCCATCCGCCTTCGGTATCGGTTCGACCGTCCGCATGGCCGGCATCAACGTGGCCACCCTCGACATCGCCACCGACGGAGGAAACAACCTTTACGGCTTCGTGTTCGCCACCGGCGTGAATTCCACCATCCTCTCCAACCGCGCCACCGAGGGCGAGGGACTCAATCATTCCCTCACCACGCTCGGAGCGAACGGACTCGGCGGAGGCATCCTCACCGTCGCAAGTGGCATCAATGTCACCTCGGGTAGGGGCCGGATCACCTTCAACAACTTTGACCTGAGCTCCGGGGCGGCCGCCCAGACGACCCTGGTCAATCCCACCACTGCCAACGTCACCCTCGGCCATGTCTCGAAGGTCACCAACGTCACCGCCCAGATCCTCGGCCTCGGCGGCACCAGCGAGGATAACGCCGTCACCGGCCTGATCGCGGACGGCACCGCCGTGGTCGCTCTGGCCAAATCGAACAGCAGCACCTGGACGGTTTCCGGCGAAAACAACACCTACACCGGCAACACCAACATCGGAGCCGCCAACGGCGCCGGCGTCCTGCGCGCCACCGCCAGCGCCGCACTCGGAACCGGAACGATCATGTTCGATGGCTCCGGCGGAAACCCGGGCCCCACCAGCCGCCTCGAGCTGTCTAACGGAATCACGCTGGGCAACGCCATCAACCTCCATCAGCGCAACAACAGTTCCGCGATCATCCTCAACACCGGCGGCACCAACACGCTCGGCGGAAACATCAATCTCACCACCGGCGGCACCCGCGGTAACATCGAATCCGAGGCCGGCGTTCTCACCCTCAGCGGAACGGTCTCCACCACCACCGCCACGACCCGCAATCTCCACCTCGGTGGTGCCGGAAACGGAGCCGCCACCGGTCCGATCGTGGACAATCCCGCAAACGCTGCCGGCATCGTCGCCGTTCACAAAAACGGCGCGGGAACCTGGACCCTCTCCGGCGCTAACACCTATACGGGAACCACCACTGTCAACGCCGGAATCCTCAGCCTCACCCTACCCTCGCTGCCGGACGCCGCCGCAGTCAGCATCGCCTCCGACGCCGAGCTCAACCTCACCCACGGCGGCAATGACATCGTCGACCGCTTGTTCATCGGCGGCCTCGAGCAGTCGCCCGGCACCTGGGGCAGCCTCGCCTCCAGCGCCACGAATAAAACCGCCCGCATCACCGGCAGTGGCATCCTCAGCGTCACCAACGGCATTTCCGGATACAGCTCCTGGGCCAGCCTGCTCGGCCTCACCCCCGGCGTGAACGACACGTCCACCACCGATGCCGAGCTCGACGGCTTCGACAACGGCACCGAATTCATGCTCGGCGGAAACCCGCTCAACGGCTCGAACAACCCGAAAATCCACTCCTTCATCGCCGACACCAACGCCGACGCAGATGCCCTTCCGGAGCTGGTCATGACCATCGCCGTCCCCGTGGGAACACCCGCATTTTCCGCAGGCGCTCCGCAAACGAGCGCCACCTTCTCCGGCTACGTCGTCAGTGTCCGCGGCAGCAGCGATCTCGCGGCCTTCGCGGTCGCCGTCACCCCGGTGGACCCGGTCACCACCGGCCTCCCAGCGGCCCCGGTGCAGGGCGGCATCACTTACGAATACCGCAGTTTCAGCCTCGGCGGCTCCAACGGCACCCCAGGCAAAGGTTTCCTCCAAGTCTCCGTCACCCACCCTTGATTTCCACCAATCCGCCAATTCACTCCCCATAATCACCCCATGAAAAAAACCCGCAACCTCCCCTGGTCCACCGCACTCCTCGCTTCCGCCCTCGTCACCTCCCACCTCGCCGCCGCCACCTTCACCTGGGACGGCGGAGGCGACGGGATCGACTTGGGAAATGCCAACAACTGGAATCCGAACGGGATCGCCGCCGCCAGTGACATCCTGCGCTGGGACGGGGTCGCCGCAGGTCCGCTGGCCCTCGCCTACACCACCGCCCAAGCCGGCCTGAACACCAACCCGGGGATTTCCATCAGCCTCTCGGCCAACCAAACCTCGTCGCTGCTCATCGATGGCGGGGCCAGTGCCCTGCGCTTCAACGGTTCCGGAATCTCAATCGCCGCGGGCGCGGGCACCTTCTCGCTCGGCAACGGCTCTGGTACCTCGAACGTCACGCTCTTCAACGGGACGCAGGCGATGGTCAACAATTCATCCAACACCGCGACCCTTGCGTCCGATCTGGTTTTCGCCACGACCTTTGCCGGCAACACCGGCTTTGCCTTCAGCGGATCCGGCAACTGGCTGGTCAACACCAACCTCCGCTCCAGCAACAACGCCGGCGCGAACACCGTCACCGCCACCGGCAGTGGCACCCTGACGATGAACGCCGCCAACACCTACACCGGCCTCACCACCCTCGGCGTCAACGCCGGCAATTCCATCATCCGCGCCACCGCCACCGGAGCGCTCGGCTCCGGCAACGTCTTCATCCCCGGAAACGGCGGCTCCAACCGCCTCGAACTCAGCGGCGGCATCTCTCTGAGCAATGCACTCGCCGTCAACGGCCGGGGCAGCACCCTCGGCCAGACCGCCGCCATCGTGAATGTTTCCGGAAACAACCAGCTCTCCGGAACCATCACCGTCAACACCGGCGGCACCCACAACACGATTCAGTCCGACGCCGGCATTCTCACCCTCTCCGCCGCCACCGCCGTGACCAGCGGCGCGACCGGCGCCCGCAACGTGCTCTTCACCGGCGCGGGCGACACCACCGTCAGCGGCGCTATCACCAACGGCAGCTCCTCCGGACTCGTGATCGCCAAGGACGGAGCCGGCACCCTCACCCTCAACAGCTCCAACAACAACTACACCGGAGCCACCACCGTTTCCGCCGGCACGCTGCTGGTCAACGGAACCCTCGGCAACACGCCCGTCTCGGTCACCGGCGGGAAAATCGGCGGCAGCGGATCCATCGCCGCCACCGTCAGCGTTTCCGGCAGCGACACCACCCTTTCGCCCGGCGCGTCGATCGAAAGCCTCTCGATCGGCGCCCTCGCCATGAGCGCCGGCACCGTTTTCGAGTTCGAAGCCACCGACAACTCGGCCACCGGGGCCGACCTGCTCGTGGTCAACGGCGCGCTTTCGCTCGAAGGCGTCACCCTCGATCTGTCCGCCGCCAACCTCGATGCCCCCACCTGGCTGCCCGGTCATAAAATCTCGCTCATCAGCCACACCGGCTCGCCCGTCACCAGCGGCTTCACCGGCTTCGACGATGATGCGAGTTACCTGTTCGGCGGCAACCAATGGCG
>JBIPMR010000321.1:0-4965 GCA_044369025.1 Luteolibacter sp. | reverse complement strand
TGATTTCCAGTCCGCAGGACATGCCGATTTTATCCATTCGGGCGAGGTGGTAATTTCGCATACGATTGCGCGTTTCGAAGTCCATGCAGCGGTCGAGCGGCTCCCAGCCTGCTGGAGCAGGTAGTATTTGATCGTAGTATGTAAGAGGAGGAGAGGTGAGTCCTAGTTCCGATGGGTGGAAAATGGAGGTGCGTGGGAGATAGTCATCGATCCGTGCGGGGGCGTTGGCAAACCGTTCATATCCACCCCAAAATTCATCGGATCCATCGCCGGTCAGGACGCAGCGGGTTTCTTTCACGGCGGCCCGCACGAGGACCATGGTGGCCAGAGTGACCGGATCTTGAATTGGGTCTTCCAGCGCTCGAGCGGTCGCGGTCAGCAGCTCGGGTACGGCCGCGGCGGAGACTTCCAGTTCCGTGCACTCTGCGCCCAGATCCCGTACCATCCGGTGGGCCTGCTCCCGCTCGTCATGAATCGTGCGGATATCGTAACCAACGGAGAAAAATCGCGGTGGGTGAGCGGCCAGCCGGCGCGCGGCCACCGCCGCCACCAGACTGGAATCAAGACCGCCACTGAGAAAAACAGCCTGATGCAAGCGCGCATCCAGACATCCCTCCACCGCCCGCTCAAATTCATGCCGGATTTCGTCCGGGGCCGGGTCCATCCGCGTCGGCTCAGGACACTGGAACCAGTTTCCCCGTGACTCGGTGCCGTCGAGGGTGATTTCGAGCCAGCTGCCGGGGGGTAGCTGCTCAACCCCCTCGAAAGCGGTGCGAAACCCGCCTACGCTGCGATAGACCAGATATTCATGCAGCGCGCCGGTCCGCACTGGACGGGCTCCAAGGACACTTCGCAACGCGGCATGAGTACTGGCAAAATAAACGCCTTCCGGTCGGCGGCAGATCAAAAGTGGTTTCTCGCCCCAGGCATCACGAACGAGGAGCAGGGTGCCTCGGTCCGGCTCATACCGGGCGGCTGCAAACTGGCCTTCTACGCGAGCCAGTCCTGCTGGTCCCTCGCGTCGCAGCAGCGCATGAAAGGCACGAGCATCACACTCGCCGTCGGGAAAGGGCAGCCCAAGAGACGCCATGACGCCGGCTGGACGATACAGCTCCCCGTTAAATACCAGCCGCGCCCCGGCCTCATCAACCATCGGCGCCCGTCCCCGCTCGTGGTCACCCACCAGCGCCAGCCGCACATGCCCCAGCCCAACGCGCGCATCACTCCAGACTCCCGCCCCGTCCGGACCGCGCCACACCTGAGCGTCATTCATTAATTCCATCAGACCCGCGATATAACGCGGATCACGATTCTCAAAAAAAACGACTCCAGCAAGACCACACATCGTCGTCAAAGTGAATTGGCACCGCGCGGAAAGGCCGCCGCCGGACGTGCGCTCAGCCCCAGTCCGAGAGCAATCAAAATGAAACCAGCACATTCCCATGGACTCGGTACTACATTCATCAATAGCCAGTTGAAGAAAGCGGCGCTCACCGGCAAAAGAGCAAAATAAACGGCCGCACGGGTCGATCCCACCCGCCGTATCCCCTCGCTCCACGCCGCAATCGCCAGCGCCGAGGGTACCGCCGCTAGATAAATCACCGCCGCCACCGACCGGCCAGTGAGATGAAAACCCCCGAGCCCCACTAACTCCCAAACCGCCGGACCGAGGCAGATCACCGCTGCTACTGGTGACAATACTGCCATCAGTGACAATCCCGAAGGACTTCCCTGTAGCAGGCGCAGTCGAGTCGAGAAAATCGCATAGGATACCATGCCCGTCATCAAAATGCCCAATCCCATCAGACTCGGTTTCGCCGCCACCCCGGTCCCGGCTCCCTGCCATGCCTGCATCGCTGCGGGCATGGCCACGCCGACGAGAGCCAACATCAAGCCGCCGGCCACCGGTTTCGTCAGGCGGTCGCCATACAACGCGCAGCCGCAGAGGACGATTAAAAATGGCAGAGTGGAATTGGCCAAGCTCAGGAGCGAGGGTGAGGAGAGGCGGCTGCCCAAGGCGACGGTCACCGACATGCCGACCAGCCCGAGCGCGGCCAGTCCGATTAATAACCGCCATTGGTGGCGACAGTTGTCCCATGGGAAAGACGGCGCCCGCAGCAGCGGAATGAGCAACAGCGATGTCATTGACCAGCGCAAGGCACAGAGGGTCAACGGCGGAATGTCGACCAGCCAGGCTGAGACGGAGAGATTCGAGGCGGCCGCCACCGGGCTTATTCCTAGCAGGAGCCAGGTGGGCAGGCGTTCGAGAAGCGGTGGGCTCGTTTTCAATAGCGGGCCTTTATGTCGCTGGCATCGACGACAAACTGGTCATGAGTGGTCATGAATGTCATCAACGTTTGGGGATCAAACGCGCCGCCGGTCTGGCGAGCTGCGGCCAGTCCCTCGAAAAAGTCCACTCGCTCTGCAGCAGGTGAAAACATGATGAGAAAATGTGCTCCTTCATCCGGATCGGCCTGAAACCAGTGAACTGATCCGGGAAAGACCATGGCCACGCCGCCGGCCTGCACGCGAGTCGTTACATCATCAACCGTCACGATCAGGCAGCCTGACAGGACGACGAAGATTTCCACCATTTTGGCATGGTAATGCGGCACCGGTCCGGTGTGCTCCCCCGACATTTTTTGTTCGAAGATTCCCACGCTGCCGAGGGTCCGGGAGCCGTCTTCCCTGACGATGACGGCCCCGGCGCGGATCT
The DNA here is from genome assembly GCA_044369025.1 of Luteolibacter sp. Taxonomy (GTDB): domain Bacteria; phylum Verrucomicrobiota; class Verrucomicrobiia; order Verrucomicrobiales; family Akkermansiaceae; genus Luteolibacter. The sequence continues at coordinate 2,249 of JBIPMR010000321.1, read as the reverse complement.
CCAGCGACCGGCCTTCTCCGGGCTGGGAGACGAAGGAGGGCAGGCGGTTGGTGTCCTGCGGTCCGAAGACGGGAGGAACCAAGGGGGCGGCTGGCAGGCTCTCGGGAGTCATGGTTTGCGGGCGAGGATTTTGTTAATGGGGTGGCAATGTCGAATGCCGCCGGGATGTTCGTCATGAAGGAGGAATGACTGGTTCAGGCGGAAATCCCAGCCTTCGTAAAAAGCGGCCAGTTCACCTTCTTCGCGGAGGCCGATGTGAAAGGGAACCAGATCCGGTGGGGGCGCCACTCGGGTGGTGAACCATTTGATTAGATTCCACCCACCGGGTTTGGTGGCGGCCTGCCATTCGCGAATCATTCGGTCGGCATGAGGTTTTTCGACCAGATGCAACACTCCGTCCGCGACGACGAGGTCAAAGGTTTCATGGGGTCGGTACTCGCGGAGGTCCTGCACAAAGGCGCGCACCGGGAGATTCTCTTTGGCGGCAAGGCGGTTGAGCTTGGCAATGCCATGAACCGAGGCGTCAAAGGCCACTACTTCAAACCCATGACGCGCGAAAAAAAGGGCCAATCGACCTTCCCCGCACCCGGCATCCAGCACGCGCCCGCCTGCGGGTAGATCTATCAGTAAATCAACAAGTTCGGGATTCGGCGGCCCAAAGGTCTCAACCTGGTCGTCTTCGCTTGCATAGGCGCTTTCCCAGAAAGGACGTTGGCCATGGTGATCGACTGGCATAGTGGCACTCATGGGACGGCGGACTCGCCTATGCAAGCGTGTTTGTTCGCCCTCGGAGCGCCTCCGGACGTGCCTTCAATTGCGCCACGGAATAATCCGTCGTAGGTAGCATCAATGACAACTCGTGTCACCGCAGAGCCGGACAACAGCCTCGATGTGTTGATCATCGGTGCCGGCATGGCCGGATTAACAGGCGCGCGCGCGCTCGTCGAGGCCGGTTGTCGCGTTCGGGTGGTCGACAAGGGAAAAGCCCCCGGGGGAAGGCTGGCCAGCCGGAGGATGGGTGGCGCCACTTTCGATCATGCAGGAGAGGCGGCGTCATCTTGACGCCGGTACGGAAATCGGTTAGACTAGGCCCCGACGACACAAGAAGGAAACACCATGAATTCTATCGAGGCCCCGCCTGCTCCGAAGCCGTTGCGCCTGACGCTGCGCATCCCTGGATCGGTCCAAGCGAAAATGGAAGAGGCCGCCGCTTCCCTCGGCGTGTCGCTCAATAGTTTTATCGTCGGCACGGCCTCTAGGGAGGCCGCCGAAGTGCTGGCCCGCGAGCGCTCCATCAGCTTGAGTCCCCGTGATGTGGAATTTTTAACCGCTCTGATCGAGAATCCTCCCGAACCCAACGAATACGTGTTGCGGGCGGCGGCGGGCCTCAAATCTCGCGTCGCCTTGTAAATGAGGCGCCTAGAACTTCTGGACACCAGTCATGACCGCAAGGGATTTGACTGTGGGCGCACGGAACTCAACACCTACCTTCAGCAAGTGGCGCGGCAACACTTGGCGCGGGACATCTCCCGTGTGTTTGTGATTGTCGAAGAGGAGGCACTGGCTCCCAAGCCGATCCTTGGATTTTTCTCCCTGACCACGTGCGAGGGAAAATCGCGCCTCCTCCCCGAAGCCTTGGCCCGAGGATTGCCTGAGACTATTCCCGCCGTTCGCCTCGGCCGGCTGGCCGTGGATAAGAGAAGGCAAGGCCAGGGCTTGGGGAAGGACTTGGTCTTGCTGGCCATGAAAACAACGGCGGAAAGCGCTTTCGGGGTTGGGGTGGCGGGGCTTTTTGTCGACGCAAAAGACGATTCTCTGGCCCGCTTCTACGAGAAGTTTGGTTTCGTGCCCCTGCCCGACCAACCGCTGGCGCTCTTTCTTCCCATGCACCATCTGCGCAAAACGCTCCAGGCGATCGAGTGATCGGTTTTAGAACCGAATCCTCTCAATCTCCTCCAGTGTGATAATGAGATGCCCTTTAGGTGGGCATCATCCATGCCACCCATGCGTTCAGCGTGGGCTGGGTTCACCTAAAAAGAAAACTGAGCCCCCACTCGCCGACACATGGCGACGACCTGAGGCCTAACGGGACGCAAGGCGAGAGCTCAGGGCATGCCACTGTTTTACAGTCCAAACCTAGGGCGGTGACGGCGGCTTGGGTGTTGAGCGTGGATTTCAGTCTGGGGAACCGATCTCCTCGGCTGGCCTTGGATCTTTTGCCGTGATAGACTATTGATAAACGATCACGA
>JBIPMR010000320.1:0-4968 GCA_044369025.1 Luteolibacter sp. | reverse complement strand
GGGATTGGCGATGAAATACACATCCGTATCGCCATCGCGGCGGTGGGTGAAACGTAGCGGTTCACTGCTGAGGAAATCCGGCTTGAGTCCGGTTTTCCCAAACACCTCCTCAAGCGGAGTGTTCACGAAGATCCGGCCCTCGCCATGCTTGCGCACTCCGGATGTGACGCCGCCCCAGATTTTCTCCGCAAGCTGCCGGACCTCCTCATCGCAACCCGGGAATCCCTTCATGCTCGGCGAACGTGTGGGAGCGCCGCCCACCACGGTGGCACCCTGTTCCACCAACTCGCCGATCTTGCGCAGCAACTCCGGACGCATCGTCTGAAGCTCCGGCAGCACCAGCATACGGTAACCCGTGCCATGCGGCAGCACGAGCATGCCATCCTTCACGGTGAGACGGTGAAGGATGGCGTCCGCATTGATTTCATCGAAATCATGCCCCTGCGGCAGCGGCGGATTCCGGTTACCGGTCATCTTGGGCGCGTCCTCGCCGATGAAGTAGGCCACGTCCGCGACGCGCCAGCCTTGTTGCAGCATCCAGCAGGCGCGTTTCTGATAGTCGATCCAGCCCTTGCCCCGCTCGAACCAGGTGTTGTGGCGGTTGAACTCGGTGCCCCATGGCGCATTCACACCCGGCGCCTTTTCATCCGGCTGCTGGATATACACATGCAACACGACGTGATTCACCCCTTCGCAAAACGACCAGTCACCGCGCGCCTTGAGCGATCGCGGCGTGCTCTGGAACGGCGGACCGCCGGTGTAGGACTCGGCGGAAACAAACTTCTTGCCATACAGATTCGCGCACGAAGAGGCCGCCCGGCACTCGATCGATCCCAGATCGCCAGTCACCCAGAACTCGCCGCTGACGCGATCCGAATTCCCGCCATACAATAGGGATTCGCCCGGATAACCCCAGTGGCCGTAGTTTTGCAGCCACAATCCCAGCCCGCGTTCCGCAGCAGCCTCGCGCAGACCGCCGACGTATTCGCTGGCGACGCGGTCCGCCACCAGACGCCGCATGTCCCAGAGGAAACGCTCGCTTTGATCCGCGCTGCCGACGATGCGGCCAGTCAGGACAGGCAGCCATGGAGCGGGATCATAGCCGTAACTTTTTTCAAAGGATTCGGCGAAATCATCGGTCCAGTTCAGCGCGCCCATTTCATAACTGTCCACCACCACGCGCTTGAAAGCGCGGCGGTCTCCGGCCGGCATCCTGCGGCACAACTCGCCGACGAAGGAATCCACATGATGTTTGGCGAGCTTGCGGTTCATCTTGTCCACCTCCGGGCCGCGGCCCTCCGGCGACGCTGGGCTGTTCTCCATGCCGGTGGGAGTCATGCCGGTGCGCAGGATGACCCACTCACCGGGCGGCAGGTTCCAGTCCAAGGTGCCATCCGCGGCGAGTTTGCCGCTCAAGTCGATCACGCCTTCACGCGGCACGACGAGAGAGGCTGCATCCGGCTCGGGCGGCTGCGGCCAGAGATAACTGTCCCACTTCTGGGTCGGGACGGGCAGCATCTTGCCGAGTTGTTTCTCAATGAATTTCTCCAGACGGGCCGCCCCTGACAAATTGATCTCCGCCAGCGAGGCCGTGTGAGATGGCACGAAATTCCGGTGACCGTGGACGACGTCGGCAAATGTCAGCCGGAAGCGCCGGGAAGTGACCGGCGGAAAGGAAATCGTCACCGGGGCCTGCGGGATGAATCCCACCGAGCGCGACTGAAACGACCAGTCGCAGGAAAACCTGCGGATTTCGACAAAGCGGCCGTCCACCTCGGCATGCAGCGTGCATGTCGTGCTGAACGGATCATCCGCGGGAGAGACCTGCAGCGTGCGCGCCTCAAGAGATTCGCCGAGTTCTATATCGATAGTGAACTCCGAGCCATTCATGCCCGCGCCCTCGGGAAACATCAGTTTGGTATCCGGCTTTCCGTCCGTTAGGTTCGAAGCATCGTCACAAGCCGGCAACGTCGCCACATGCGGCGATTTCGCCGCCAGGACATCCCCGTCATGTTGTGGCGCGGGAAACGCCAGCAGCGCCACGTCTTGAAAAACCTTTTCGGGCTGCGGAATTTTTCCCGAGAAGCGGCCGGGGCCTGTGAGACGGGTCTCCGACCACGCGATGCGGCGCATCGTCTGCGATTCATCGATCCATGGGCCGCCGGACTGGCTCCAACCGGGGCAGTTGAACAAGCCGATGTCCACGCCGAGGCGGCCGCCCTCGCGGATGGCATGTTCGATGAGCTGCCACCATTCCTCGCTGAGCACCTTGATATTTCCGGGTTTCACCTCATCAAGGAAGATGTTGCCGATGAGCGCCTCGCCGATGCCGACGCGTGCCATCGCTTCCAGATCGCGGGTGATGCCTTCCTTGGAAATGCGGTCGCTGATCCAATAGTAAAAACACCACGGCGCGGTTTCCTTCGGCGGATTGGCAAAGCCCTCCGCCAGCCGGTCCTCCGCCGCGGAAATGCCGGGCATGAGTCCCAGCCAACATGAAAAAAGAAACGCCGGAAGTTTTAGGGAAAAAGATGTCATGGGAAAATCACTTGAGGCTATCGGTGCGGAATGGTGCGACGGGCAGGCCATTGCGGTGAAACAGACTGAGGACTGGCGAGTTGGTCCACGCGTAGCGAACGTGGGCCGGAGCCGCCATATCGGAATGGCTAACCGCGATAATACCGGCGTCGCGGACCGCGCAGGCAGTTTGAAAAACACCATCAGCGGCTGCGATTTCAAATCCCGTTAGCTCGTCGCCGCGCGTGACGAGATCCTTTGCGGCAGAGCCGAAATCGAGCAACACGCGGTTGCCGACCACCTCCCACTTTTGCAACTCGGGTGCCCGGGTGACAAAGGTTTTACCGTAGGTATCGGTTAGGGCCAGCCGCGCCAGACGACGACCGACCTCGCGTTTGTCCTGCGGGTGGATGTCCTCGGGATCGCCGAGGTCGAGAGTCACGATCATGCCGGTTTGGTCGACCAGCGCCGGGGTTTTAGCCTGTGCTTCGCGAAAGAAAGCCCAGTTTCTGCCGGTGGGATCGTAGGGGTTTTTCCAGTTCGGCAATTGCACGAAGTAAAATGGAAAAGCTCCCACATTCCAGGCCTCGCGCCAGCCGCGGATCAGCGTGGCCTGAAAATCGGCGTATTCAGTAATCCCCTGGTCGGCGTTGGATTCGCCCTGATACCAGATCGTGCCGCGGATCGGAAAGGCGGTGACGGGATGAACCATGCCATTGAAAAGCTGCGATGGCATCCGGTGGCCTGATTCCGGCGGGTCCGGCAGCCAGGGTTTGGCAGGTGGAGTTTTGCCTTCAGCCTTGGCTTTGGCCACCTCGATTTCCCACTCGGCGACCTGGCGGGCGCTTGCTGTTAGGGTATCCGGCCAGCCGGCGATTTCCAGGCGTTTGCGTTCCAACAGGGCAGGGTATCCGGGGTATTTTTCAAGCGCGCTTCCGGGGATCCAGGGTTCGATGGCGGTGCCGCCCCATGTGGCGTGAATCAGGCCGACGGGTACCTTCAACTCGCGCCGCAATTCGCGGGCGAAAAACCAGCCGACGGCGGTGAAGTCTCCGGCACTTTGGGGGCTCGCGGCCTTCCATGCGGCGTCTTTGAGCGAAGTGTCATCAAGCGGAGTGGCGGAGGTGTTGGCGGGGATTTGGAAATGGCGGATATCGGCATCCGTGGCAGCGGCCACTTCCGCGGCGGCGTCCGTATTGAGACGGAGCGGATAATACATGTTTGACTGGCCGGAGCAAAACCAGACCTCACCCGCGACTACGTCCTTCACTTCGGTGGTCCCGTTGAACGTCATCGTACCGCGGGTCCCGCCTGGGACGGCGGGCAGGACGACGCGCCACTTGCCGGCGGCATCAGCCTTGGTCTCGGCACTGGCTCCCGCGTAGGAAACCGTCACACGGCTGTCAGGCTCCCCGGTTCCCCAGACGGGCAGTGGTGCATCCGCCTGGACCACGGCGTGATCGGTGAAAAAACAGGCAGGTACGACATCTGCTGCTAGAAAGGAGGCTGGCAATAGGAGTAGGCAACTGGTGGCAATGAGTTGGATTTTCATAAAAACAGATTACATGGCGGAACTGGCGCAGAGGGCAGGTGTGAGGAGGTTTTGCAGGGGCAGGTCCGGGCCACTGCATTCGAGTTGCAGGACCGGTGCAACTCCCTGCGGATGCCGTGCATCCAAGGTGAGCGGATGGAAGCCGGCGGTCAGATGGATGCTGGCGGTCACAGTGGATCCGTCATGGTGGAAATCATCGTCAATCACCAGCGCCTGGTGCAGGCGGAGCCGTGCGCCGGCATTCGAGCGGAGGCAGAAGATGTATTCGCCGCTCACCTGGGCGCGGAAGAAGCCATGGAAACGCAAGCCGTGATCGCCTTTGCGAGCGCCGTCCTGAGGATCGAGTGTGAATGCGTTGCCGGTGGCGGCGGGCTTGAGGGCGCCGAAATCCGGCAACCACGGCCACCTTCCCTGATAGACGGCGTAACCGAGCATGCCGGGCCGCGCGTTTTCCACCGACACGGCGGCAAGCGGGGCTTTGTCATAGGGGCGGGGCGAATCCGCGTTGGGCCTTCTCAGGCGCAGCACCTCGTCCTTGAACCACTGCTGCCCGCCGGCATCGTCCGCACCCAGCTTGTTCGCCTGTCGCGGGTCACCGACCACGTTGAAGACTTCAAAATCATCGCCGGGCGTTTGAATTCCGAGACGAATGGCCGACCGATCGCCGCGGCGAAGGAACTGCATTTGCTCACGCCCCCGGTTGCGGATGGCTGGCGGGAAGTCCGGGTAGTCCGGCGTTTTCGCACCGATGAAATATTCCACATACACCGTGGGCTGCCGCTGTGCGCCGCGGCCTGTCAGTGCGGGCACCAGCGAGCGGCCGTCGGTCCGGCCGGGGGACGGGAGGCCTGCGAATTCGGCGAGGGTTGGCAGCCAGTCCCATTGCCCGGAGGGCAGAT
>JBIPMR010000018.1:0-15469 GCA_044369025.1 Luteolibacter sp. | reverse complement strand
GGATGGAACGCTGGTGCTGAACTCAAAGGGCCTTGCGGTTCCCACCTACGATCAAAGCTCGATCACCGGCTTCGCCCGCGTCTTCACCGGCTGGACCTGGGGGCAGCCGATGGCTGCCGGCCGGCTGCCGACCGAGTTCAGCCCGGCTTCCAACTATCTCGATCCGATGGTGCTGGTGCCCAACCGCCACGAGCTCGGCAGCAAGATTCTGTTGGACAATGTGGTGCTGCCTGCGGCCACCGTGACTTTACAAACCGACACCACCATCGATCCTGCGTCCAACTACATGGTGCAGTCGGTGGACCCGGTGCTCGGCGCTGGCCACACGGTCACCACCAAGATCACCCATCAATATGACCTGAATGGTGTTAGAGACTTGGAGCAGACGCTTGACCGCATTGTCAAAAACTCCGCCACCGGCCCCTTCATCTGCCGCCAGTTGATCCAGCGGCTCGTCACCAGCAACCCGAAGCCGGAATATGTGCATCGGGTGGTGCGCGCTTTCAACGGCGAGCAAAACGTCGATGGCAGCGCCACCGGCATCCGCGGCGACATGAAGGAGGTCTTCCGCGCGATCCTGCTCGACCCCGAGGCCCGCAGCGCCACTGCCGCGGCGGATATCAAGTTCGGCAAACAACGCGAGCCGCTGCTGCGCCTCACCGGACCGGCGCGGACCTTTCCCGCCGCCGCTTTCCCCGGCAGCACTTACCGCGAACTCGGCCTCCAGCCCATCCTCGTCACCACCCCCGCGCCACACCGCTTTGGCAATGGCGAAAGCATTCGCCTCGATTCCTTCATCGACTCGGAGGGGCAAACCGACCGCGTGCCCACCGCACAATCCTATACCACCGCCAACACCACGCCCGCCTATTCGCTCAATGGCCCCACCGGGATCGCGACCATCAGCGCACCGGGTTATCAAGCGGACGATGTCGTCGCCTTGCGTTTCACCTCGGGAACCCTTGGCAGCACCGCCCCCTTCAACACGGTTCGGAACTACACCGTGCTCAGCGCCACGCCCGCGAATTTCACCATTCAAATCGGCGTCACCACTTTCACCGGCACCCTCGCCGGAAGCAGTCACACGCCTAACAATTTCACGGTGAACAACAACGCGCTTTCCTCGGTCAGTTATAACTCCGCGGGAAACTCCGTCACGGTCACCGCCTCGGGTTATGTGGCGGGGCACAAGGTCTATCTGAAATTTTCCACCAACGGGCTTTCCGGTGGAGGCTTTGACAGGGTTTACACCATCAGCGAGGCCACGGCTAACAATTTCAAGGTCAACCTGGCCTCCAGCCCCGCCAACGCCAGCGGTTCGGTTCTGATTCCGCGGCACACCGGCGGTTACCGGGTGAGCGGCAGCGGCAGCGTTTCATCCATTCTGTTCCAAACCTCGGGGAATCACAATCTGGCGGTTGGCGACCTGGTGCAGGTCAGGTTCCTGGTGGTCAATCTCGGGACTCCGGCGCAGAGCCTGGTTTACACAGTCGCCACGGTTCCCGGGCCGAATTCCTTCACCGCCACCACGCCGACGGCGATTTCCAACGGCAGCCAGGGAACCGGCGGGATGGTCGCCTATCCGCTCAAGGCTTCGCATTGGAGCCGGAGAGGCAGTGCCACGGTGAGTCCGAGCACTTGGTCGGTCGGCACGCGGAGCGAGGCGGATTTCGAGCAAACGCCGCTGAACTCCACCACGGTGTTCAACTTCTTCTATCCGGACTATCAGTATCCGGGGGAGATGGCGAAGGCCGGCATGACCACGCCGGAGTTCCAGCTCACCAATGATTCCGCGACGATGAATCTCACCAACGCGATCACCAACAGCATCCTCACGGCGGGGAATCTCAATGGCTACACCAGCTATGCGAGCGGCGGCGGCGCGGTGACCATGGATCTGGGTCCCTACATGACACCCGCCCTCACCTCCAACGCCGGGATCCCGGGACTCGTCGACACCTTCGGCACGCTCCTGACCGGTGGTAATCTCAGCGGCGCGGCGCGGACCATCATCGTCAACTACGTCGCCAACAACACCAACTTTCCCCACACCACGCCGACCCACACCGAAATGCGCAACCGCGTGCGGGCCGTCGTCCACCTGATCCTCACCTCCGCGGAATGTGCCATCCAGAAATGATTCCATCATGAACCACGAATTTCATCTGCCCTATATTTCACGGCGCGGTTTCCTGCGACGGGCGGTCCCCGCGGCGCTGGGAGCCACCGTGCTCTCCAACACCATCCGCGAATTGCGCATTCTCAACACGGCGATGGCGCAGGGTCCGGCGCTCACGGATTACAAGGCGCTGGTCTGCATTTTCCTGAATGGCGGCAATGATTCCAACAACATGATCATTCCCACCATCAGCTCGGAGTGGGAAAACTACGCGGCCATCCGCACGGCGGCCCTCGCCCTCCCTAACACGGATGGAGGCCCGGCCACCGCACTCGCCCTGAATTCGCGCAACGGCCAAGGCGGCTATCCGGAAAATGACAAACACACGTATGGCTTCCACCCGGCGATGCCCGAGTTGCAGGCGCTCTTCAACCAGGGATTCGTCGCGCCGGTGTTCAACGTCGGCACCCTCAGTTTCCCGCTGACCAAGGCGCAATACTCCTCGGGAAGAGTGCCGCGGCCTCCCCAGTTGTTCTCCCACAGCGACCAGCAGACGCAGTGGCAGACCTCGCTGCCCGACCAACCCTACACCAGCGGGTGGGGCGGGCGCATCGCGGATTTGCTCACCAGTCCGGTGGATGTGAACACCGGCGGCCTGGTCTCGATGGCCATCACGCTCGCCGGGTCCAACATCTTCGAGGTCGGCAACGTCAACGCCGCCCCCCAGTATGCGATCACCACCGGCGGCGCGGTGAAACTCAGCAGCAACGTGGCCGGCGCCCGACAGTCCGCGCTCCAGTCGTTTCTGGATTTGAACAAAACCTCGCCGGACCTCCAGACCAAGGCCTATGCCGAGGTGCTCGATCACGCGATCGTCGAGGCGAACGTTCTAACCGCCGCGCTCGACGGACAAGGCACCCCGTCGTGGTTTGATCGTTTCAACCCTTCGGTCGCCGCGCCTAACGGGGGCGTCGCCTTCACCTCCAGCCTGATGAACCAAATGAAAATGGTGGCCCGGCTGATTGACCTGGGAAGCAAATCGACGAACGAGGGCGGCCTGGGCATGCGCCGCCAGATCTTCTTCATCCAGGTGGGCGGCTACGACACCCACACCAACCAAACCACCAACGCCGGACAAACCGTGACTGACAACGCCAAGGTGATCCTCGGCAGCCACGCCAACCTGATGGCGGAACTCAGCAAAACGATGAACGCGCTGCATCTGGCGATGACGGACATCGGCAAAATCAACGAGGTCACCGCATTCACGGTGAGTGATTTCGCCCGGACCTTCCCTTGCAATGGTTTCGGCAGCGATCACGGATGGGGCGGCCACCATCTGGTGATGGGCGGTGCGGTCAAGGGCGGTGCGACTTACGGGAAATTCCCGACACTCGCGGTTAACGGGCCGGATGACACCAGCACCGGGCGCTGGATTCCCACCACCGCGGTGGATCAATACGGCGCCACGCTCGCATCGTGGTTCGGCGTGGATCCCAGCAACCTCGACACGGTTTTTCCCAACCTCGGCCGCTTCGCCTCGCCGAATCTCGGGTTTGTCTAACATGGGTAAGCCGGGTCGAATGGTCGTGGTTCTCGTGCTGGCGGCGCTGGTTTTGCTGCTGTGGCTCCGGCCGTCGGCTCCGGTGGCTCCGGTGGCTCCGGTGGCTCCGGTGGCTCCGGTGACCGGAAAACCGCCAGAAGCCCCGCCGGCTAACAACTTGGAAACCGCGCCAGCCGCCCGCCCGGAAGCTCGCATCGCAACGCCCGCGGTCCCGCCGCAGCCGCGGTCGGAACAATCACGTGCCGCCAGCCGGCGGGATTTGAAGAATCCGCTGGCCCCGGCGTCGATCCCCGAAGCCACCCGGATCCCGCCATCCAACAGCGATGCCGGGACGGAGACCGACATCGACAAGATCAGCCTGATGTTCCGCGACTACCGCGGCATCGCCGGCGAGAACCCGGTGGACACCCACGCGGAGATCATGAAATCGATCATGGGCGGAAATCCAAAAGGCGCGATGCTCGGTCCTCCCGAGGGTCTCCCGCTCAACGAGAATTCCGAACTGATCGACCGCTGGGGCACTCCTTATTTTTTCCATCAGCTCACCCGCGACGTGATGGAGATCCGCTCTGCCGGACCCGACCGGATCCTGTGGACCGGCGACGACGTAATCGGGAAATGAGAGTGATAGGCAGAGAGGGTGATAGAGCGCTGGTCCGGAGCCCGAATTCATGGGGTCGCGGCGCGCCGCTTGAAACCGGGTGCCGTGCCACGCGATGCCACCGCTTCAACCGTCACGCCGCGGCGGGTTGGTTCGGGGCTGTTGGTCCCGTGGGTTGAAACTCCGGGCTTCATAAACATTTCCCGCCTTCTCGGAGGAATCTTCGGTCCCAACGGGACCTATCATCGTAGCCCGGCACGCAGTGCCGGGTGGTCCGCACGGGCATGGAATCCGTCCTATAAGGACGGTTGATGCAGGGGGCGGCGACGAGAGCTGGTGACGAGGGGTTCAGGCATGGGCGTCTGTCCCGCATGAGGCGTCCCTACAGGACGCGCGGATTCCAATGATTTCCGGCCCGGCACCGCGTGCCGGGCTTTGATGATCCGTCCCGTGGGGACGAAGAGCGGGAAATGGGTGTCAAGATCAGGGTTGAAACCTGCGGCTACCTCCATCCAGTCGCTCTGCGACCATGCGCCGGAGTCACCTGATGTCCGTTGGGAGCGAAAGGACATCCACCTCTTATGACCTCTCAACGGCCACGCCGGAACGCCACGGCGGCCAGCGTGAGCATCAGCAGCGCGGCGGCGGACGGTTCCGGAATGAGATAGGTGATCACCAGTTCCGGCGCGGGGCTGAGGTTGTCGGATTGTTCGGTGGAGGCGAAGCGCCTGCCGCTGCCGAGGGTGCCTTCGCTTTCATTGACCAGGATGAAACCGAAATTGGCGGCGGGATCATTCACCCAGGTTTGCACATCTTCGATCAAAGTGCTGGAGGAACCCCAAACGTATGCGCCGACGTCGCCGATGGAGGTGGTGGAACTCGGGTTTTCCGCATAATCCGTGCCGATCAATCCGCCGGGCGTGCCCCAGGGGGTGTTCGCGAAATGGCGCTCGTTCCAAGTGGCGTCACCCGCGGCGGCCACGGAGCCGGTGAGGGAACTTCCGATGCCTTCGCCCCAGCTCACCCACATCCGGTGCAGGCTGAAATCCGATGCCACCGGGCCGGGCGGTTGGTCCGGGTCCGGCTGGCGCGTGACGTGGAGCCGGACCTCGACCTGTGTCACCACGATTCCTGACGGAAGCGAAGTCAGATCGAATTGGAACAAACCGCGCGATCGGGAATACTTGTGGTTGGTGCCGGAAACCAGGGTGGTCGCCCCGAGATTGGAGTCCGGTTTGTTTTCAAACAGCGAAGTGTCGGAGACGGCCGGAAGCGTCAGCGTCGCCGCCGAGAGTTGATGGCATAGCAGGGGAAGCAAGCACCATTTTGAAAGCTTGTCGGTCGATCTTGCCTGCAATTGCATGGCTGCAAACTGCGGCACGCAGCCGTGCTTTTCAAGGTCAATGCGGTTGCGAAGATCGCCGCGTGGGCAAGTGCGATACCCTATCTCGGAAACCAAGTGACGCTTCAATTTGGAGCGCGGAATTCATTCAGCGCGAAATCTTCGTATCAGCGCGGGCGGAATAAATTCCAATGCCTTTAAGGATTGGTCGGAGATATTCCTGCCGCGGTAGTGACGCATGAATTTAGCCGGTGTCGCCGCTGCGCTCTGCCACCGCACTCCACACCTTTGCGGTCCTTTGGACTGCGGTGGGAAGCGAAGCGCCACACCGCTTTGGATGATTCGGCAGCACCGGCCACCTTGCCTTCGCGAAGAATCCAAAGCGGTGTCGCCGCTGCGCTCTGCCACCGCACTCCATGCATGGGCGGCCCTTTGGACTGCGGTGGGAAGCGAAGCGCCACACCGCTTTGGATGTTTCATCCGCCCCGGTCACCATGCTTTCGCAGAAGCATCCAAAGCGGTGTCGCCGCTGCGCTCTAGGTGGCTCGCACCACTGGCTAATTTGCGCGATTCCGCCGGGATCAGGAATCAAGTGGGCGGAATCGAATTCTCGAAGGCATTGGAATAAATTCCGCACTCCGACAATCGACGACGAATCATTTGATGATGTTGATCGAGGAAACGCGCTCGGTGTTGTCCCTGTCGGAAACGACGACCGTCAGCACGCCGCCGGGGGAATCCGCGGCGACTTCGGTTTTCAGAGCGTCATGGGTGACGACGCGCCAGTTGGTGAAGCCTTCGATGGCGCCGCCGCTTTCACGGAAGGAAACCGCGAACTGGGTGATGAATCCGGTGACGAATTTTTCCTTTTCCACACCGGAAGTGATGGCGGTGTAGTTCGCGCCGAGGTTCTGGCCGAGGGAAGTGAAGACCGGCCAGTCGATCTTTTCAGCCACGGCGGAATCGCCGCGGGCGAGCGATTCGAAGGTCGATCTGGCGAAGGTGACATCGCCGGCGGTCACGGCGGTTTCGCCGGCTTCCCGGTCTTGTTTGCAGCTAGTGAACAGCAGGGGAAGGGCGAGCAGGACGAGTAGTTGGATGGTTTTCATGAAAGGTGGGATGGGGACGGGTTTGGTCTATCCGATGATCCCACCCTCGGGATCGAAGGCTTCTTCTTCCGCCAGCCGGTTCGCGATGCATTGCCGGCGGCAGAGCGCGTAGGCACCGTAGGCGAGCAGCCCGACGAGCACGGCTCCGCCGATCCATTCGGCGGATTGGCGTGGCGGTGGCGCGCGGAAATCACGCAGCCGGGATGCGGCGTAGGCCCCGCCGGCGGCGAGTTGGTGTTTTGCCTGGTCCGCCAGGCCGCGTGCTCCGTTAGGAATCGTCTGATGGGTGGTGTGGGACAGCAGGCTGCCGATATCGGAGCGCAGAAGGCTGACGTCATCGCGGACGCGGTTGAGGAGCCCGGTGACTTGGGGGTCTTTGAGGAGTGGTGCGTTCATGGGAATGGTGTGGTGATTTTTAAATCAAACCGCTCAAGGGGTCCGGCCGCGCAGGGCGCGCGCGACGGCGGAAACGTCTGGAGCGCCTGGTCGAGCTCGGTGGAGACTTCGGCGAGGAGTTGCGCGTGATTGGAATCGAGGTCGCCCTTGTCGATCGCGTTGCGGATGGTCTTGGAAAGGACGGTTTCACCCCGCACGCATTCGGCGAGGGCGGCTTTGGAGTCTTCGTCAGTCATCTTGGCGCGGACGCGGATCCACCAGCGATGGAGGGCGGCCTCCGGGCTGCCTTCGACATCGGCAGTTTCCCCCTGTTTGACGATCAGGGTGGCGACGTGTGCGACGATGAGCTTGCGACGCGCGGCGATTTCCAAAAACGCCTCCTTCAGTGAGGCGGATTCGACCACGGCGGCGGCTTGCTGATAGCCGTCATACGAATCGATGTAGCGCGTGAGGACGGTTTGAAGTTCAGCGGCATCGGAGCTTCGGGTTTCTTCTTCAGTGGTCATGCAGCCGCTTTTGCACGAAGAATACCAAGCGCGGATTCATCCCTTAACTCATTGACGGCGAGTGTGCCGGCTGCCGGATTCGGCAAGGGTATCGATCATGCGTTCATGCATTAGGCACGGCGGGTTGCAGGATGCATGGCTCCGCTCAAGCGGCTTTCAACCACCTTGCGGACCTCGCCCGCGACCTCGTCCAACGTGCCCTCGGAACTGACGACCTGGGAAAACGCTTCATCTTTGAGGGAAAGGAAAATTTCCCGGCAGCGTTCGAGGTTTTCACGTTTTTCAAACTCGTTGGCGGTGTCGCCACGCACGCCGATGCGTTCGAGCGCGGCATCGACATCGAGGTCGAGAATCAGCAGCAGGTCCGGCAGCGGGGCGAAGGCTTCGTTGCGCTTGCGGATTTCCTGAGGGTCGAAACCGCGCACTCCCTGATAGGCCATGGTCGAAAAATAGTAACGGTCGAGAATCACCACTTTGCCGGCGGCGAGCGCGGGCTTGATGAGTTCCTCGACATGTTGCCGTCTATCCTTGAGGAAATATTCAAGTTCGTCCGCGGGCGACAGGCGCGCGGTGGAGGCGGACTCGCGGAGTTTTTTCCCCCACGGTCCATCGGTCGGTTCGCGGCTGAGCACGACTTCGCGGCCCTGGCTGGCGAACCACTCGCCGAGACGGCGCGCCTGGGTGGATTTGCCGGTGCCGTCGATGCCTTCGATGACGATGAAGAGGCCGGTCGTCATGATGTTAGAGATAGCGGGATTTGAGGTGGACGAGATAGGCGTCGGTGGTCGGCGCGCTGCCGGTGGCCTTTCGCATCAGGTCCACGGGATCGAGGGTGGCGCCGTGGGCATGGACGTTTTCGCGCAACCACCCTAGCAGCGGTTGATAGTCCGCGCGGTCGCAGGCGGCGGCGATGGCGGAGTCCTTGCGCGCGGCGGCGAAGAGCTGGGCGGAGTTGATATTGCCGAGGGTGTAGGTGGAAAAATAACCGAGGCCGCCCATCGCCCAGTGGATGTCCTGAAGGCAGCCATGGCGATCATCGGCGGGGGGGAATCCGAAGAGCTCGCGGAAGCCTTCGTTCCAGGCTTCCGGCACATCGGTCACGGCGAGGCTGCCGTTGAGCATGCGCCGTTCGAGGTCGAAACGCAGCAGGATGTGCAGGTCATAGGTCGCCTCATCCGCCTCCACGCGGATCGGCGAGAACTCGGCGCGCCACAGGTAGGCGAGGAAGTTGTCTAACGAAAAGTTGGCGAGCTGCGGGAAAATTTCCTGTGCCGCCGGATACCACTGGTTCCAAAACGCCCGGGAGCGGCCGACGTGGTTTTCCCAAAGCCGGGATTGCGATTCGTGGATGCCGAGCGAGACCGGATTGCCGGACGGCAGGCCGAAGTCAGCGGCCGGCAGACCTTGTTCATACAGGCCGTGCCCGGCCTCGTGCAGCACGCCGAAGAGCGACGAGGTGAAATCCGAATCCATGTAACGCGTCGTCAGCCGCACATCGCGCGGCCCGAGCGTGGTGCAGAACGGATGGGCGGTGGTGTCGATCCGGCCCGCCTCGAACTCGAAACCGATCGCGGCGGCGACCATCGCATTGAATCGCTGCTGTGCCTCCACCGGATAGGGCCCGGCCGGCAGGGTGGGGGATTGGGCGGCGGAGCGCGCCACTGCTTGGGCGGCGATTTCGCGGAGCTGCGGCTTCATCGCGTCGAACAACCGGGCGACGGCGGCGGTGGAGGTCCGGCGTTCGTAACCGTCTAGCAGCGCGTCGTAGGGTTCATCCGCGTAGCCCCAGAGCCCGGCCTTTTCGCGGGCGATTTCCAACAGGATTTCCAGATGCGGGGCGAAACCGGCGAAGTCGGATTTCTCGCGGGCGGCGACCCAGGCGTGTTTGGACATCGAGCAGGCGAGCGATTCGCGGGCGACGAGTTCGACGGTGAGTTTGTTGGAGCGGTCGAATTCGCGGCGCATCTCGCGCAGGTTCGCCGTGAGTTTGGGATCGGTTCCGGCGTCGGAGGCTTCCGCATCTTCCAGCGCGGTTTTCCAAGCGCCGGACGTCGCCAGTTCGTGGGCGCGCGAGGAAAGCCACGACAACTGCGCCGCGCGATATTCCGCGGCGGCGGGCGGCAGGTAGGTTTCCTGGTCCCAGCCGAGCGTGGCGGCGGCGGATTGGATCAGGGCGAGCTCGCGGGCTTTTTCGAAAATGAGCATGCCGGGGTTCTGAATGAATCCGGGGGCGAGGCAAAGGCCGAAAACCCGGAGCAGGCAGATTCTTACCAATTCACCCGCACCCCGATAATCCCGTTCAAGCCCGCTTCGTTCTGGCCGGACCCGTGCACCCGATAGGCCTCGTCGCTCAGGTTTTCCAAACCGCAGAGGACTTGCAGGTGCTCGGTCGGATTCCAGCCGGCGCGCAGCGATGCGGTGAGGTAGCCGGGCGTGCCGCCGGTGGGGATGCGCTGGCTGTCGGCCGCCTGGTCCTCGCTGCGGATCCGGTCTTCCTCGGCCGCACCTGACAAGCGTGCCTCCACCCAGTATTTGGCGGACTCCGCCGTCCACCTCAGCGCCACCGATCCGCTCAGCGGCAGCAGGCGCGTCATCGGTTTGTCAGTCACCGGTCCATTCAGATAGAGCGGCGTCTCGGTGCGGCCGTCCTGCCAGGCGGCGAATCCGCTCACCGTCCATTGCGGATGAAAATTCCAAGCGCCCTGCAGTTCCACCCCATACACATCGCCATCCCCGGCATTGGTGTTGATCGTGTCCGTGTCCGTGGCGGAGAGCGGCACTCCGGTGATCAGGTCCTCCACGTCCGTGTAAAAGACGGAAAACTCCAGCGATGTCTTCTCCGTCAAATGGCGCGTGCCGATTTCATAGGTCAGGTATTTCTCCGGATCCACCGCGGTCGAACCCAGCGCCGTCGATGCCGATTTGGCGGTTAGATTGCCCGTCAGGTCGTCGAGATTCGGCGCGCGGAATGCCTGGGAAACCCCGCCCCAGACGCTCCAGCAGGAATCGAGCTGATAGAGCGCGCGCAGCGAGCCGACGGCGGCATTCCAGTCCTGTGATTCTCCCGCCTGCTCGGCTCCCGCCGCGTCGTAGAACCGTCCGGGCGAGGCCTGCGCATGGGTGTAGCGCGCGCCACCGGTGATCTCCAGCGCGTCCGCCGGTTTCCACAGGTATTGGGTGAACACACCGAACAAATCGTATTCCGAATCGTCCGCGAGCGGCAGGCTCTCCTGATAGCCGGTGCCTGCCGAATGGTTTTTCGAGCCGGACGAGTCCACCGAGTCATGATAGTAGTCCAGGCCATAAACCAAGGTCCCCGGTCCAACCGCCGACTCCAGCGACAGATCCACGCCGAGGGTTTCCACCTCGATGTTCGAGTGGCGCAGGCTGTCGTCCGCCGGGTTGCGGTTCTGGAATTCGGAGTCGCTGGAGTTTTGATAGGAAAGCGTCGCGCTCCAGCGCCGCACCGCCGAATCGGCCAGCGGATTTTCACCGGCATAGCGGAGATAGGTCATCGAGCGCTCCTGGTCGAAGTCATTGCTCGTCCACAATCCCGGGGTGGTCACATGGCCGCCGGAGTTCCAGCCCGGATTGTTCAGGGTGCGGTGCCAGCGGGAAATCGCGTCCTGGTTCACATAGTTGTGCGCCAGCGTGAGGGTGGAGTCGGCCGTCACCGCCCAGTCGAAGCGGAAATCCAGGTTCTCCTCGGGATAGCCGGTGCCCACCATCCGGCCGAGGTCGGCGTCCTCCAGATCGCCGTAGTCCTTGGCGGACAGTCCCAGCCAGACGCCGTATTTCCCGCCGATCCCGGCCTCCGACTCCAACCGGCCGATGTGGCTGCCTTGGCCGTTGCTGCGGAATTCATACGAAGCGCTGCCGCCGTAGAACGCCTGTCCCGCCGCCCGGCCCCGGAAATCGGCCGACTTGGTGAAGGCGTTGAGCGTGCCACCCGCCGCGTCCGATCCGTAAAGCACCGAGCCCTGGCTTTTGATCAGCTCCAGGCGGTCGATCGAGAGTGCGTCAACGGTGTTCCAATACTGCACCGGCCCGCCGCGATAGGTCGAGTTGTTGAGCCTCACGCCGTCCACTAACAGGAGGTTCTGCCTGCCGGTGAATCCCCGGATGAAGGGCGAGCCATGGCCGTGCGTGGTTTTCTGCACCAGCACTCCCGGCGTCAGGGCCAAGGCCTCGGGCAGCGTGCGGCGGGTTTGCTCGCGGATAAACTCCGATCCGATCACCGCAGTGGAATAAGGGGTCTCGCTCGCCTGCTGCTCCACCCGGGAAGCGGTGACCACCAAGGGGTTGATGATAGTCTGCGCGAGCGCGGGTGTCGCTGCGGCTAACCAATAGAACGGGATTCTGCACGTCATAAGTTACCCTTGAAACGTCCGACGCCGGAGGATCTTAGGGGTTTTTCAAAGGCCGCTGATTTTCCCTCACCACCCGGCACAAATCCCGCGTGCGGCGGAATCTGTGCGGCGGAATCTTGACCTCCGCCCGGATGCATGACAGAAACAGCTTCGGAAATGCCTGCCGCGCGGCAGCCGGTTCCAAATCCAACCATCCATCCCATGAACCTCATCACACGACTCGGCATGTTCGCGACGGCGGGAGCCGTTCTCGCAGTTTCCTCATGTTCCACCGGCGGCAGATCGCCCTCGGGATTTCTAACGAATTACCAGCAGATGGACGCGGGCTACGGCAGCGCGGACGCGGTTTCCGCCTATGTCAAACCGGATGTGAATCTGAAAAAATACGACAGCGTGATCATCGATCCGGTCACCACCATCGTCGCCACGCCGGGCATCAGCCCCGCCGTCAAGGACCAGCTTGCCGCCGACCTCGGCGATTCGCTGCGCGGCCGGCTCGGTGAGGATTTCAAGGTCGTGAGCGTCCCGGGTCCGACGACGATGCGGGTCCGCACCGCGTTGACCGACGTGATCGAAAACCAGCAGGCCGGCAAGCCGGTGACCACCGTCCACACCGCTGCTCGAGCCACCTTGTCCGGTCCGATAGGTTCCGCCGAGGTGGCGGCCTTCGTTTCCAACGTCTCGTTCGAGGGCGAAATCATCGATTCCCTCAGCGGCGAGCGTTTGTTCGCCAACACCGACCACCGCCTCGGCAAGAAACGCGAAGCCAGCGCCACCACCACCTGGGCAGGCGTGCGCAGCGGCGTGAATCAAAACGTCAGCCGCCTCCGCGACCGCCTGATGACGCTCCGCGCCCGCTGATCGATTGCGGGAGAATTTGCAAAGCCCCGCCGGAGCTCATCCGGCGGGGCTTTTCACTTTCAGGTCCGGGTCGGGTTTGGCCAAGCGGCGGACGAACCTTGCGGCAGGGAACGCTTGTAGCGGCGTGTCTATGACCGCCGTGCGAATGAGAACGCGCGAAGCCTCATCAGCCGTGCATCAGCTTCGGCGCTCAGCGAGACGCCGCTACAAGCCATCTCATCCGCCCCTGAAACCGGGAAGTTGGTGGGGAGAGGAGGGGGGTGGCGATCCAAACACGGGCTGCTGGAAAAAAATGATGTCCGCGCCATCCCCCCTCACGTGCATCATGCAACTTAAACGGGTGAATTGCTCGCTCCCCACGGTGCACGTTCACGATCATGATGCGAAGCAGCAGTGAGTTGCGGATTGGTACGCGGTTTGTATGAAGAGCGCTTATGGCTCAAGCATCCACTTCCGAAGAATTTTCCGGCCGCAGTGCCGCCACGCCCCTAAAAATCCCTCCTCGCGGCTGGCAGCAGATCGCGAAGCGCGTCTGGCGGCAGGTGGGAAAAGACAATGTCCAAATCGTCTCGGCGGGGGTGGCGTTCTATTTCTTCCTCAGTCTTTTTCCCGCCATCGCCGCTTTTCTGGCGCTTTACGGGCTCATCATGAGCCCGGAAAATGCCGCGGAGCAGGTGACACAACTGCAACCGCTCATCCCGCAGGAAGCCTATCAACCGATCGCCGGTTTCGCGGAGGCGGTGACGAAAAGCGAAGGCCAGACGCTGGGCTGGGGCATCGCCTTCAGCATCCTGCTGGGCGTGCTCAGCGCCAACAAGGGCACCGCCGCCCTCTTCACCGGCCTGAACATTGCCTACAATCAGGAGGATTCGAGGCCGTTTCTGCGGCGCTCCCTGCTCACTCTCGGCGTCACGCTCGGCGCGATCATCAGTGGCAGCCTGCTGCTGGCGGCGGTGGCCTTGATTCCCATGATCCGCCAGGTGCTGCCGCTTCCCGAAATGACCGACACCATCCTGAACCTGCTACGCTGGCCACTGATCGTGGTGATCGGGTTCGGAGCGCTCGCCGTCTTGTACAAGATCGCACCTAACCGGAGCAATCCGCAATGGCGCTGGGTGACTCCGGGTTCCGTCGTCGCCGTCCTGCTGTGGCTGCTGGGATCCGCCGGCTTCGGATGGTATATCGAAAGCTTCGGCGGCATGTCGAAAACCTATGGCAGCCTGGCCGGCATCGTGGTCCTGATGCTGTGGTTCTTCATCACCGCCTACGCGATTCTGCTAGGCGCGGAAATCAACAGCGAGAGCGAATATCAGACGGCCTGCGACTCCGCCATCGGGCCGGAGAAACCGATGGATTCCAGAGGTGCCTGCCATGCCGATCACGTCGGCGGCGGCGATTGAATCCCCGAGGGCGACTGATTTCACCCGTCGCCCTCACCGCGGACCCTTTCGTGGTGATCGGTCCGGAAACGCGCAGGCATCTCCGGGTGTGGGCTAACAGGTTGGCATCCCGGCGCTGTTTCCGCAAGGCTATCTGACAGGGGCGCTGCGGCCGGATTTTTTCGACCGCTCGAGCAGGGCCTTGAGTTGTTTCACGACCTCCGGGTGTTGTTGATAGAGGCTGGTCGTTTCTCCGGGGTCTTTGGATAGATCGTAGAGTTGGCCGGGGGCGTCGGGGGCGGTTTCTGGCAGAATGAACGGGGCGAGTGCGGAAGTCGGTTCGTAGCGGTTTCCGCCGGAGCCGCGGTGGTCGAGGTATTTCCAAGCGCCCTGGCGGATGGCGAGTTCCATGGTCCAGGTCTGGTGGAGGGTGAATTCGCGGACCGGCTTGCCGCCGTCCTTGCCGAGCAGCACCGGCAGCATGTCCACGCTGTCCTCGGCGGAGTTGTTAGGAAGGCGCGCGCCGGTGAGCGCGGCGCAGGTGGCCATCACATCGGTGAGGCTGGTGGTTTGCGCGCTGCGTTTTTGCGCGGGGATTTGACCCGGCCAACGGGCGATCAACGGCACCCGGTGGCCGCCTTCCCATTGATCGCGTTTGACGCCGCGCCATGGCCGTGCGCCATCGTGCTGATAGTCCTTGCGCATGTTGACGACGGTCGGGACTTCCGGGCCGTTGTCGCTGGTTAGCATGACGAGGGTGTTGTCCGCGATGCCGAGCTCATCGAGTTTTTTGAGCAGCGCGCCGACGATGTGATCGAACTGGGCAATGAAGTCGCCGTGCGGGCCGGCTTGGGATTTCCCCTGGAAATCCTTGCCGGGCAGTGACGGCAGATGGACCGCTTGTGCCGAGTGAAACAGGAAGAACGGCTTCTTCGGTGACTTGGCGGCATGCTCGTCGAGAAAGCGCAGGCTGCGGTTGAGGAAAATCATGTCGATTTCCTCCATCTCGAAATCCGGCGCGATCATCCCAGGGCGACAATCTTCGGTGTAGGGATTCTTTGGCAAGCGGCTCGTGTCGATGATTCGGGTGGGCGGCACCGGGATGCGGTCGCCGTCGATGAAGGCGTAGAGCCAGTCGGTGGTGGGACAACAGGCGGTGCCGAAAAACCGGTCGAAGCCGCGGTGGATCGGCGAATCGGGAATCGGCCGGGTGTAGTCAATG
>JBIPMR010000319.1:0-4970 GCA_044369025.1 Luteolibacter sp. | reverse complement strand
GCTGCTCCCGATTCCATAAGTGCGAGGAATCGGACAGATATGAAAAACCACCCTACCTCTCACGGCAGGGTGGTTTTTCCGCGTTGTCGATTACTTCAACTGCCGGGCGCTGGCCTTGAGGCGCAGCGCGTTGAGCGCGATGAAGCCGGTAGCGTCATCCTGGTTGTAAGCTTCCTCCTGGCCGCCCTCCATGGTGGCGACGGCTTCGGAATACATGCTGTAAGGCGAGCGGCGGCCGGCCTGCATGACGTTGCCTTTGTATAACTTCATGCGGACTTCACCGGTCACGGTCTTCTGCGTCTCGGTGACGAGCGCCTGGATGGCCTCGCGCTCGGGCGAGAACCAGAAACCGTTATAAACGAGCTGCGCGTATTTCGGGATCAGGCTGTCGCGGATGTGCATGGCCTCGCGATCCACCACCAGGGTTTCCAGATCGCGATGAGCCGCCAGCAGAATGGTGCCGCCGGGAGTTTCATAAATCCCGCGGGACTTCATGCCGACGAAGCGGTTTTCCACGATATCGACGCGGCCGACGCCGTTGCGGCCGCCGAGCAGATTGAGCACGCGCATGATGCCGTAGGGCGTGAAAAGCGAATAACCGTCTTGCTCGCCGGTCGCCCGCACATCGCCGAGCTCGCCCAGCAGCGCGCAGAGCTCGACATGTTTGAGGCCGATCGCGTTGCCTTTTTCAAACAGGATTTCGATATACTCGGCCCTGTCAGGTGCATCTTCCGGGGAAACGGATAGCACATACATGTCCGTGTCCGCCGGAGTGGTGGCGTCATACCAGGGATCTTCCATCGCACCGGCTTCGAAGGAGATATGAAGAAGATTCCGGTCCATCGAGTAGGGCTTTTTCATCGATGCCTTGATCGGGATATGGTTCGCCTCGGCATAGGCGATCATTTCCGAGCGGCCGGGGAACTGCGCGCGGAAGGAGGCGTCGCGCCATGGGGCGATGCACTTGATTTGCGGCGCGAGCGATGCGGCGGATAGTTCGAAGCGGACTTGATCGTTGCCTTTTCCGGTCGCGCCGTGGGCAATGGCGTCCGCCCCTTCGGCGATGGCCACATCGATCATGTCCTTGGTGATGCAGGGACGGGCGATCGAAGTCCCCAGCAAATAGCGGCCTTCATAAATCGCACCCGCCTGGATCATCGGGAAAATGTAGTCGCGGGCGAAATCCTCCTTGAGATCGCCGATGAAACATTTGGAGGCCCCGGTGGAAAGTGCCTTGGCTTCGAGACCGTCGAGTTCGTCGCCCTGGCCGACATCCGCGCAGTAAGCGATGATTTCCGCGTTGTATTTTTCCTTGAGCCAGAGAAGCAGGACGGAGGTATCAAGCCCCCCGGAGTAAGCGACGAGAATTTTCATGTGGCCGGCAGGCAATCATGAAGCGGCGGGACGGGCAAGGGGGAACCTTGCCGCCCGCAGGATTCGTCCACGCCACGTCCGCAATCACGGGGCAAGCCGCTCTTGGATGGAATTCACGGATTTTTCCAGCAGCACTTTGAGTTCGGGATCGGCATCGCTTTCCGAGGCCCTCAGCACTTGCAGGCTGTCGTTGCCCCCCACCCGCCCGAGCAGCCGCACGATGGAATGACGGATCGATCCATCGCTGTTTGGAAAATAGCGCAGCACGGTGGCTTCGATGGGGGGGCCGAGCTCGCCATACAAGGTTTCCCACGCGGTGGGATCCTTGAACCACAATTGATCGAGGAACGGAATCACCGCGGCGTTTTTTTCCTTCACGATCAGCATGATCATTTCCTGCGGCACCGGAGCCCCCTCTTCCATCATCTCCCTCAACGCCCCGATCGCCGCCTCGCTGGCCGGCCCGGGTGCTTCCGCCCAGGTGGACAAGGCGCGGCAGACGTTGCCTTTGAAATCGATTTGCTCTTCCCCCAGCAGGCTGATCAGCTTGCGGGTGATGTCGCTGCGGTAAAGTTTGGGCTCCGCTTCGGAAAGACGCATGACCGCCCGCCGCACCCGCTCCAAGTCGATGCTTTCGAGCTCGCGCTTGTTGAGATCATAAAACGCGGGGTCGTCTTTCTGGGTGAGTTTTTCAATCGGACCTTCCGTGAAATTCTCATTCTTCACCCGCACTTCGATCACCGCGATGTCCGTGTGGATTTTTTCGACCTGGCCGAGCACGGCGACCACTTCGGCGAGTTCGGTCAAGTTCTGCCGGGCTCCGGTGATGACCATCAGGAAATCCCCGTTGCCGCGCGGGTAATAATTGGCCGATGAGGGATCCGCGCCGGTGGTGCGGAAAATGTAATCGCGGATCAGGATGCGGTTCATCTCGCTCAAGTTCCGCAACCACAGGCCCATCGCCTGCTTTGGGCTTCCCTCGCGGGCCAGCCGGTTGATTTCCTTTTCCAAGGGATCCGTCCCGACCAGGTTGCGCAGGGCCACCGTCGCCTCGTCTTCCGCAGAGCTTGGGACGTCCGCAACACCGGGAACGTCCGCTTCCGCCGGCGCGGGCTCGCTCGAAACCGTGCCTCCACCCAGCGGCTTGGAGCCGGCGGTGAACTGAAACGGAATCGCAAGCAGGCCGACGCTCATCAGCAGGGAAACCGCCAGCGCCTTGCCGCGCGCCCGGGGATTGGCGTAAACCAGCAGAGCCATGCCCATCAGGCCGGCGAACCCCGCCATCACCATCCGGTTTTCAAATGGCATTCCATCGAGCATTCCGCCCCGTTTCGCGCCGAACATCAGCAACAGCGCCATGAATACCATTCCGGCCACACCCACCATTCCCGCAAGCACCCGCAACGGCGAAGCCGGCTCGAGCACCGCAGGATCAGGAAGTTCGCCGTAACGCACGCCCTGCTGGCCCGGAACCGCCGCACCGACCCCCAGCGGCACCCGCTGAAACCGGTTCAACGCCGGGTCCTTGCGCTCGCCGGGATAAAATTTCCGCCCGCGGACGATCACCTCGTCAGTGATGCGGAACCGGCTCTCGCACGCGCCGCATTCCACGGTTTTTTCCCGCAAATCCTCCCCCACTTTGAATCTCTGGCCACACGAAGGACAGCGAATCAGCAAAAGCAAGTCATCTGGAGTTGGGTCAGCCATGTTGTTATGCTGAGTTTTGCGACAAAATCAGCCGATTGCAACCTCAAGCATCGGTCGAGTCCCGCCGGAACCCGCCAAGATCGCAGCCAGGCCCGATTTAGTTCGGATACATTAATAATTGACGTTTAAATAATTTAGAGATAGTCAGCCTCCAAAGCAGTGACACTCCTGATGAATCCACTCAGATTAAGCCCCTTACCGCCGATTTGTGCTGCAAATGAATCCGAGTCACGGCGCTTCGAACGCGAGGGATTCGTCGACGAAGCGGTGGTCGCGGCCATGGCCCGCCCGCTGAAGTCCGGCGATCGGACGATGGCCTGTCCTCAGGATTTGATTTTGGCGGCGGATGATTTGGATTTCGCCGGCTGGCAGGTTCCCGCCGCCGCGCCATGGCTGGTCCGGGAAAGAAACCCGGTTATGGCATCTCCGTTGCGTCGTCCCGCACCGCCGCTGATGCGCGAACCCGGACTGGGCCGGCCGCATCCCGGTGCGCATCGCTGGTGGTTGGCCGGTCGGGCGGGCGTGCTTTCCACCATGCTGTTTTCCCTGCTGCTGCTCACGCTTGCCACGCGACCCGATTCCGATTCTGAAACACTTCCCCCGCAGCAAGCGGAGTCAGCTTCACCCGTCCCGGCCGCGGCCTCATCGCCGAAAGCCGTCCCCGATCTGGCAGAAACAGCCGTTGGAAAACCGCGGACGCAGCGCGGTGATTGACGCCGTGACACTGGGCGAGCATGATCCAAACCCATGTCGCGCCCCGGATTAATTCTCAAGCTCAGTTGCCACGATCAACCGGGCATCGTCGCCAAAGTGGCCAACTACGTCGCCAGCCATCGCGGCAACCTGGTGGAGTTCGCCCAGTTTTCCGACAAACTCGCCGGCAGGTTTTTCGCCCGCTTGGAAATCGAAACCCTGGATCTGGACGTGGACGCGCAGGACTTCATCGATGGCTTCGGGACCTTGGGACGCTCGCTCCACGCGGACTGGCATTTCCGCCGGCTCCCCTACCGCATGCGCACCGCCGTGCTGGTCACCAAAACCGACCACTGCCTCAATGAAATCCTATGGCGCGCCGAACTCGATGAACTGCCCATCGAAATCACCTCGATCATCGGCAACCGCGACAACTGCCGCCCGACCGCCGAGCGCTCGGGAATCCCGTTCCACCGCATCGACATGGACGGCGAAAACCGCGCCGCCGGCTTCACCGCGATCCGCCGCTTGATCGAGGAGCAGGATGTGGAGCTCATCGTGCTCGCGCGCTTCATGCAGATCATTCCCAACGATTTCTGCGCGGATTTCGCCGGGCGCATCATCAACATCCATCACAGTTTCCTGCCCGCCTTCATCGGTGCCAATCCCTACAAACAAGCCTACGAGCGCGGCGTGAAACTCATCGGCGCCACCTGCCACTACGTCACCGCCGACCTCGACGCCGGCCCCATCATCGAACAGGAAGTGGACCGGGTGCAGCATTTCCACACCCCCAACGACCTCGTCCGCCTCGGCCGCCACTGCGAACGCATCGCCCTGGCCAAGGGAATCCGCTACCACGTCCACGACCGCACCCTCATCGACGGCCACCGTGCGATTGTGTTCCCCGATTAAAGTGCAATTGGAGGCTTTACAAAGCTCCGGCAGCTGATCACTTTTCGGCCCCTTCAAGGAGAGGTGGTCGAGTGGTCTATGGCACCTGATTCGAAATCAGACGTAGTGTAACAGCTACCGTGGGTTCAAATCCCACCCTCTCCGCCATATTCTATAAGGGTTTCAGCGTTTTTTAGTTAGCCAACAATCCTAGCAGGAAAAACCACTGATTGCCGAATACTTGCCGAATCAAACGCAAGTGACTTACGTTAGCATCTTCTTCCCCCACGCCCTCGCGGGCG
>JBIPMR010000318.1:0-4976 GCA_044369025.1 Luteolibacter sp. | reverse complement strand
TTGGAGGCGGATTCGAAAATTGATGCGCGGCGGACGCTCAATCCGTGGCTGGTCTGCGATCACACCAAGCTGTTGGTTTTCGATCGGCAAACCGCGATCCTCGGCGGAATGAACATCGGCCGCGAATATTACTCCGAGTGGCACGACCTGATGATGCGCGTCGAGGGGCCGATCGTCGGCAGCCTCTCGCGCGAGTTCAACCGGGCTTGGCGAAAAGCCGGACCTGCGGGCGACTTCGCGTTGTTTCGCAAGCCTGCGGTCTTCGACCGCCCCGCAACGAGTGCCGACGGGGTCCCGTTGCGGATTCTTCGGACGGATCCGGCGGAGGGGCGGCATGAAATTCTGGATGCCACGCTGAGGGCGATCGTGGCGGCCCGGCGGCGGATTTGGATCCAAACCCCTTATTTTGCCTATGATGACATCGCGCTTGCCTGCGAATCCGCCGCCCGCCGGGGGGTGGATGTGCGGGTGATCCTGCCGTCCGGGGGCGATTCCGCTATGATGCAGACCGGCAATGTTTCCACCGCGCGCGGCCTGATTCTGGCGGGGGCAAAGGTTTTCCATTACCCGAAAATGACTCACCTGAAAGTGACAATCTGTGACGACTGGGCCACCGTCGGATCGGCCAATCTTGACACGCTGAGCCTGCGGATCAACCGGGAACTCAACCTGGCATTTTCGGATCGGGCCACGGTGCGGGAGTTGGAAACGACGATTTTCCAGCCGGATTTCCGCCGCACGCGACGCGTGCGTTTGTCTGAAACCGGCTCCGCCGCCTCGGCGGTTGCGGAAGCCCTTGCCGATCAGTTTTAGGCCACGAAAAAGGCGATAAGGGTGGTGGCGTTTTTTCCACCCGCGCCGGTTCGAAACCGACACCCCTTATCGCCCGGTTGATCGAATTTCAGGGATCAGTCCTTGATGTCCATGGCGGCGTATTCGCCATCCTTGCGGCGGTAAACAATGGTCAGACAATCGCGGCGGGCGCTCTTGTAGAGCACGAAGGGGCGGTCCGAGAGTTCGAGCTGCATGATCGCATCTTCCTTGTACATGGTGCGGATCGAGTAGTTCTCGGGGTGGATGATGAAAGGTTCCGGCTCGATGTCCGAGTTTTCCGGGTGGTCGAGCACGTCTTCTTTGAAAAAGCGCTCTTCGACGTGGCGGATCGACTCGTTGCGATGCGGGCGATGCTTCTTGAGCAGGCGGGTCTTGTGCTTGCGCATGCGCCGGGCGATTTTTTCAATCGTCTCGTCGAGCGCGGCATACATATCCTTGCCCTCGGTGTGGGCTTCAATGGTGATATGGTTCGCGCAGAACAGAATGATTTCGGCGATGTGCCGGTTTTTTTGGACGTCGAGAATGGCCTTGGCCTCGATGATCCGCGGGTAATCGAGGTGCAGGCCTGCGATCTTCTTCTGGGCGTGATCCCGGAGGGCATCAGTCACTTGTTCGTGCCTCACGGTGACGGTGATCGGCAGATTGACGTTTGCAGTTTGCATGGTTCGTTTTGGTTGGTGGTTGGGTGAATGGATGGCAGGTCTAACGGCCTTATCCGTCATACACCATGGACCAAAATTTGAGAGAAGGCCACGCTCTTCTTCGAAAAAGTTACGCGTGTTTTGATCTCCGCTGCCGCCCGTTGAGTTGCCGCAGATCGAAGCGGGTCAATCAGTTCCGGCGGCCGGTTCACCTTGGCTGGGTGAGGTCTTCGAAGGTCGATCCGCGGGATTCGGCTTCCAGCGATTCCACCGCCCGGCGGCTGGCGGCCGATTTGAAAAGCTCGTTGAAATTGTCCACCGGGGTGGCCACCGGACCGCTGATATCCAGGGTCAACCAGCAGAACCCATCGATGGGCGGGCCGAACAGGGTTTTGAGGCTGGCCCCGTGGGGCGCCGCGGCGAGCATGCCCTCCGCCAGGCCGACTTCCAGCTCGCCGGACAGCGTTTGATTGGCGGCCAATGACAACCGGCCGCGCAGGGCCAGGCGGGATTTGCTTTCGAGATCGATTTTTTCCAAGGTCACCACGCCGGCATCGCGCTTGAAGATCGCCCCGGCCTTTTCGCCATTGAAAACCGGGACTTGAAACCATTCGTCCGCCAGCAGTTGGGAGAGGGCGAACAGGAAGGGGAAGCCGGAGACTTCGATGCTCGAATTGACCGCGCTGCGGAATTCCACGGAGAGCTTGGCGCCGGGTTTCTCGCTGGGATGGAATGAGAAGTGGCTCGAGGTGCTGGAGGGAACGGAATCCACCTTGCCCGAGAAAAGCCGGCCGAGCGCGGGGCCGGTGAGGCCGGAGAGCGGAAACGCCTCTAGCTCCACCGCGAGCGTCGAGACCCGGTCCGGATGGTAGGGTTGAACGGTGCCGGAAAACTCGAAGACGCCGTCATCGTCGGATTGGTCCCGCACCCGCAGGCTGACGACGTCGATTTCCTGGTCACGAAATTCGAGAAAGACGCGGTCCACCTGCAATTTCGGCCAGCCCTGCAGGGTCAAATCGCCGCCATTCAGGGTGAACTGGGTGCGGCCGTTGAGCTTGTTCTTAAACAGTGATGCCTCGGAATTCGCCAGCCGGATCGGCGGCGCGGTGGTGGCCCCCATCACCACGTGGAATTTGGGAATCCGGTAGCGTTTGAAATCGATGGGGGACTCGCCGGCCGGGGCGCTTCCGGTGCGAAGAGCTTGCTCGGGTTTGGGGACCTGGAGGGCCAGGGTTCCCTCGGCGACGGTGACTTCCTCGCCGTGCATCGATTTGCCCAGGAAGCTCTGTGGGAAAACCTCCGCGATGATGCCGCGCAGGGTGAGGTTGCTGAGGAAGTTGCCTTCCGGCCAGCGCAGCGAGAGGCCGCCGGCATTGGCCGTGGTGGGGTTCATCCGGAAGGTGGTGAGCTCGACTTGCGCCCCGGTGCTTTGACTGATTTTTTCGACCAAGCCAGCGCGGAACGGGGGGCTGTTGACATAAATCACGGCGGCCCCGATGCCCAGACCGCCGATGACAATCAATGACATGGCGGCGGATACCTGAAGAATCCGCGCGCGGCGGGTGCGCTTGAGCAACTCCTTTTTGGGTTGCTCGCTGCGGCGTTTCCGCTTGCGGACGCGGAGCGCTTGGCTGCCATCGGCGCGCACGACCAGTTCGCCGTCTTGCTCAGAGTTGCCTGCGGTGGTGCTTTTCAGGCGGTCCATCATCTCGTCGATGGAGTAATTTTCGGGCTCGCTTGGGGCGGCTGGCATGGCGGCGGGTAAAAGAGAGGATGAACGGACGCCCAATCACCTGTTCCGGAAGGGGCGGCCTGTCGGATCCAACAGCTCCACATTCACGAGAAAAAGAATGGCGGTGGAGGTGGGCTGTCTGGCGCTGGACTGGAAGAACCGCCCGATGAGCGGAATGTCACCGAGGATCGGAGTCTTGTCCTGCACATTTTGAATGGATTCGCGCATCAATCCGCCGACGACAATGGTGCCGCCATCGGCGACCTGCACGTTGGTCGAGAGCGCCTGTTTGCTGAACACCGGCATCAGGATGGTGTTCTCGGTGACCACCACGGTTTCCGGTCCGAGGAGTCCGTTCTGGGTCGAGTTGATCGGGCTGCCGTAATTCACGAAGCCGTCGAAGTCGGAGAAGGTCGGGTTGAGGGTGACGTCGATATATTGTTTGTTGGCGTCCACCACGGGCAGCACTTCGAGGTTGATGCCGACATCCTTTTTATCAAACGCCGTGGGAGTGGCGGGCGTGACCGGGGTGGAACTGCCGCCGGAGTTTCTTCCGACGGAATTTGGCAGTTCCGGGGGCTCGTATTCAGTGGCGTAGATGAACTCGCGGACCATGGTGATCGACGAGGCTTGGCCGCTGCGGGTGATGATCGAAGGTTTGGCCATCAAATCGACGCCTTTTTTCTGGTCGAGTCCGCGCATCAGGGCCTGGACCTGGCCATCGCTGAACAACCCGGTGACCGCCAGCACGCCGGGAGCGACCGCGCCGGCTTGGGCCGAGCGGTTCGGGTTGGCGATCAGGTTGTCGATGCTGTTCTGTTGGATGGCGGTGGCGCCGGAGCGGTTGCCATTGGTGATCACACCGCTGCTGACCTGGCCGTTCGGGTCGGCGGGGACGCTATCGATGGCGGTGCCGTTGACCGGGCTGATGAAATCGGAGCCGGTGCGGCCCGGGGTGTTGCCCACGGTTCCGCCGCTGGCGAAAACCTTGCCGCCGGAATCCAGGGGAATGGGATTGAGGAGCCAGTCGAAGCCGAGCTCCTCCAAGCGGTTTTGCTCGACGCGGATCATGGTCACGCGGACGACCACCACGACCGGTTCGGTCTGGGTGACGGTTTCGATGATTTGCGCGATGTAATCCTGATTGAGCGGAGTGTTGACGACGCGCAGGGTGTTGTTGGACGGGGAGTAGTTCGCGCTGGCACCTTCCGGGAAATTGACGCCCTGTTTGGCGAGCGCCTCTTGCGCACCCATCCGCTGGGCGAGCAGGCCGGTGCTGGCGGGAGCGGCACCGAAGGGGTCGTCGCTGGCGGCGGTGCCAGGTCCGGCTGCGCCACCGCTGAGATTGCTGATGAAGTCCGATGGCACGCGGTAGGTGCGCGAGACGAGATCATCGGTCGCGGCCCCCAAAGGCTTGATGATCACGGCGAAGTCATCCGTCGTGAACGACGTTTGGGTCATGTCGGTGACGTATTGGAGCGCTTGGGAGAGCGGGATTTGGGAGACTCTCAGGTCGAACCGCAGGCTGCGGATGTTTTTCGCCACTTCTGAATCGGGGTCACCCAGATTGACGGCGAAATTGACGCCTTTTTTCGCCGGATCGAGCTCGGTGGGGTCGTTTTCAACGGCTCGGAAACGGAGGAATTCAAGCGCCTCTTCCAGGTTCGCCTGATCGAGGGCGATGGTCGGGATGATGATCCGATCCAGCTTGTTGGAGACAGGGATGAATGAAGTGTCGGCACCGCCGGGTGTCGGTTCCGCGAGTGCGA
>JBIPMR010000316.1:0-4989 GCA_044369025.1 Luteolibacter sp. | reverse complement strand
CGCCGCGATGGTGAGTGGCAAGGTGGCGGCCGGTGAGTTCTGGGAGCCCTTCGGCGGCAAGGTTCTATCCAGCCTTCCCGGGTCGAAGGTCGCGGCCACCTCCAAGGATCCCTACTTCAAGAAAACCGCGCTGCTAGGCGACGGGATGTACATGAGCGGCGAGTTTCTCAAAAACAAACCGGAACTGGCGAAACTCACGCTCAAGGCCTACTTCGCGGCGGTCAAATATTGGAAGGAAAACCCGGCCGAGGCGAACGCGATCATGGCCAAGGGACTTGGTTTCAAGGTCGGGGATGTCGTGACGGTGGTCGGTGCCGACGGCAGCGCCACGGACGGCGGGATCTATCCGTTCAACTACGAGGAGGCCGGACGCTTCATGGGAGTGATCGAAGGCGAGCCGCCGTTCGGCGCGAACAACGAAATCAGCCGCCATTGGAAACTCACCAATGACTGGTGGATCAAATTCGGCACGGTCGCCAAGGAGCACCCGATGGAAGCCGGCGTGGACCTCGCTCCGTTCAACGCTCTCAAGGCCTCGGGATTCTAGGACATCCGCAATGACAGCCGCATTCCCACGACCTGAAAAACAGCTTGCCGGGCATCCCGTTCTAACGATCGTGCCGGCGGGAGGTTTCCTGATGGGCGGGATCGACGAGGATAAGTTTGTTTCCTCGGTCGAGCTGCCCCGGCACCGGGTCACGCTGGCACAGGCGTTCGCTCTCGGCACGGCGCCGGTCACCCGGCGTGAGTGGCAGACGTTAATGGGCTCGCTGCCCGATGGCGGGCCGGTGGGGCTTGATGGAGATTGTCCGGTCGTAAATGTTAGCTTCCCGGAGGTGATGGCCTACTTGGGCAAGCTTTCGGCCATCTCCGGCGAAAGCTACCGCCTGCCCACGGAAGCCGAGTGGGAATACGCCTGCCGGGCCGGCAGCACCACGGTTTTTCCGCATGGCAGCCAGCTCGATGGCGGTGATGCGAATTTCCTCTATGACGAACTCGGCGCGGAAATCGGGACCGGCCGCCTCACTCCGGTTGGAAACTATCCGGCAAACGCCTTCGGCCTCGTCGATCTGCTAGGCAACACCTGCGAATGGACCGCCGATGCCTGGCATCCCAACTATCAGAACTCACCCGCCGACGGCTCGGCATGGATCGATGGAGGAAAACCCGCCTGCCGCACCATCCGCGGCGGCGCCTGGGACCACTTGCCGCGCATCCTCCGCGCCTCCTGGCGCGACTGGGCGCCGGAACACGCCCGCTGGGACAACCTGGGCTTCCGCGTGGCCCGCAGCCTTTACTTTCAACGATGAAACTCTCACTTTTCAAAACCCTCTGGGGCCACGACGGCACCCTCACCGAAGCCATCCGCCTGTGCCACGAATCCGGCTTTCAAGGCATCGAGGCACCCGCCCCGCTCGATCCGAGCGAGCGGGCCGCGTTCTTCGAGGCGCTGCAATCCGCCGGTCTCGAATGGATCGCGGAAATCAGCACCTGCACGCCCGCCGGGGTGTTCGTGCCGCTGCCCGGGCGCAGTGTGGAGGATCATCTCAGGTCGCTCGAAGAGGGGGTGATCCGCAGCCTGGAGGGCTTGCCGCTTTTCATCAACACCATGGCCGGCTACGACGCGTGGTCCGCGGCGGACGCGTTGCGCTTCCACCGCGGGGTTGTTAGCCTCCAGAACAAACACGCCATCATCATCTCGGTGGAGACCCACCGCGGCCGCTCCACCTACAGCCCGTGGCTCACCCGCGATTTCCTCCGCGCCATTCCGGAGCTGCGGATCACCTGCGATTTCAGCCATTGGTGCGTCGTCAGCGAGCGGCTGATCCTCGATGAGGAAGATGAAATCCTCCAACTTGCAGCGGACCACGCCCATCACATCCAGCCACGCGTCGGCTACAATCAAGGCCCCCAGGTGCCGGATCCGCGAGCGCCGGAACACGCCGGCGATCTCGCCGCCCACGAACGTTGGTGGACCCGCGTGTGGGACTCGATGGCGGCCCGCGGACTCACCCGCCTGACGATGACGCCGGAATTCGGCCCCGACGGTTACCTCCAGCATACGCCCTTCACCCGCGAACCCGCCGGCGATCTGTGGGCCATCAACCGCTGGATCGGCCTCCGCCAGCGCGAGCGCTTTCAAGACCATTTCAAAACCACCAACTAACATCCCACCATGAGCACCGTCGCCTCACCACCCGCCCCCGTGAAGAAAACCTCCACTGATCCGTTAGAAACGCTGTTCGCCGCCATCCTCGCGACCGCGGCGAAGCCACGCGAGCAATCGGTCACCCTGCCCGCGGCCTCCTACACCGAGCCGGCGTTTCACGGATTTGAAACCGCGGAAATTTTCCGCAAGGAATGGATTTCCACCTGCCATGTTTCACAAATCCCCAACGCCGGTGACTTCGTCCGCATCGACATCTGCGGCGAGCCCATGCTGGTCGTTCGCGGCAAGGACATGGCGGTCAGAGTCCTGTCACGGACTTGCCGGCACCGCGGCATGGACCTCATGCCCAGCGGCTTCGGCCATCCCGACGAGGGCAACAAGCGGGTGATCCTCTGCCCCTATCATCTCTGGAGCTACGACCTCGGCGGCAAGCTCGTCGGCGCTCCCGAAATGCAGCAAGCCGAAGGCTTCGACCGCAGCGAGGTTTGCCTCCACGAGTTCCGCAGCGAAATCTGGGAGGGCTTCGTGTTTGTCACGCTGTCCGCCGAAATCGCGCCGCTCGCCGACAAGTATCGCCGCTTCAAAGAGCAGTTCATCGGCAAGTGGAACATGGCCGACGCCGATCTGGTCTGGTCCGCCCACTGGGAGTGCGACTTCAATTGGAAGATACTGTTGGAAAACTTCATGGAGGCCTATCACCACCTGGGCGCGCACATGAAAACGCTCGAGCCGTTTCTCCCCGCCCGCGGCTGTTGGACCGAGCCTTATGATCCGGAGTTCTCGTGCATGCACCTGCCGCTCAAGGCCAGCATGAAGGAGGAAATCCTCGCCACGGGCAATCCCGGCACGGCGTTCCCGATCTTCCCCGGCCTGGGCATCGACGACTGCGTCGAATGGGGAGTCTATCTGGGTTTCCCGAATTTCCTGCTGTTTACCGCGCCGGACCGCGTTTACTGGTATCGGCTGCTTCCCACCGGCCCTGAAACCTGCACGCTCATGACCACCATGATCGTCCCGAAAGCGGCGAAAGACCTGCCTAACTACGAGGAAGTGCTGAAAAAGGAAATCCAGGGCGGCATCGATTTCCACATGGAGGACATGGAAGTCTGCGTCGCCACCCAGCGCGGCATGAATTCCTCCGGACATGCCCCCGGCCGCCTCAGTCACTTGGAAGAACCGATCTGGCATTTCGAAAAATATCTGGCGGCAAAGATCGTCGGCGCGACGACGGCCATTTGAAAACAGGATCCTCTTTCCGAATCGGTTCGGATTGTGCTTAAAAGGGCGCACGCATGACAGCCATCGCCGCCATCCCCATTCGCGAACAGCTCCGGCTTGAAGGATTCGACCTGATCGATGAGCGCCTGGACTACCTGCTAGGTTGTCTGGGCGAAGCCCTCAAAAGCACCGGCGAGACCGAACTTCTGCCCTACCTGCCGTGGTCCGGCCGCGAGCCGGAGCCGGGGGCCGCACCGGAAGGACTGCCGCAGCTTTACTCGATCGGATTTCAACTGCTCAACATGGTCGAGGAGCGGGTGGCCGCCGAGATCCGCCGCGAGCGGGAAAAAGCCCTCGGTGCCGAATCGATCCGCGGCTTGTGGCCGCAGGCGCTGCGCGATTTGCGGGCGATGCAATTGAGCCCCGAGGAAATCCTGGCCGTGCTCAAAGACGTGATCGTCGAGCCGGTGCTCACCGCCCACCCCACCGAGGCGAAGCGCTCGAGCATCCGCGAGCGTCACCGTGCGCTCTATGATGAGATGGTGCGCAACGAGTATCCCAAATACACCGAGCGCGAACGCCGCCGGATCCGCGAGCGGGTGGTGACCACCTTGGAAACGCTCTGGCGGACGGCGGAAATCCACCTGGTCCGGCCGGACATCACCAGCGAGCTGCGCAACGCGACGCACTATCTGCGCGATCTTTTTCCCTCCGCCATCAACCGCCTCGACGTGCATTTCACCGAAGCCTGGCGCGATGCCGGGCTGCCGCTCGAACTGCTGCGCTCCGCTGGCAACATCCCCCGCCTGAAATTCGGCACCTGGATCGGCGGCGATCGAGACGGCCACCCGCTGGTCACTCCCGAGGTCACGGAAATCACTCTGGAAACGCTGCGGAAATCCGCCTTCGACCTGTTGCAACGCGAACTCCGCGAATTGGCCTCACAGCTAACACTTTCCCGCTACCTGACGCCGGTGCCGCCCGAACTCCAGGCGCGCATCGACGAGCTGGCCACCTTGGTGAAGGCGGACGAAAAAGTGGCGGAAATCATGGATCGCCACGCCGAGGAACCGTGGCGGCAGATGGCCAGCCTGATGGCGCTGCGGCTGAGTGAACAAAGCCGCGGCAAACCCGGCTATCGAAACCCCGCTTGTCTGGAGCGGGATTTGGATTTGCTTTCCAACACCCTCGCCGGAGCCGGTTGCTCGCTGTTGGAGGAGGATGCGATCCGGCCATTGCGCCACAAACTGGAGATGTTCGGCTTCCATCTCGCCACCCTCGACATCCGCCAGAATTCGGAATTCCACGACAAGGCGATCGGCCAGCTGTTAGCGGCCGCCGGCGTCGCGGACGGGGAAAATTACACGAATTGGCCGGAGGAGAAACGCCTGGAATTCCTCAACACCGAGCTGACCTCGACGCGGCCCTTCCTCCACGACGACCTGCGCGTCGGCCCCGAGGCGGACCAGGTGCTCGACTGTTACCGGGTGCTCGTCCGCCACCGCCGCGACTGGGGCACGGCCGGGCTGGGCGCGTTGATCGTCTCGATGACGCGCCAGCTGTCCGATCTGCTGGGAGTCTATTTGTTAGCCCGCGAGGCC
>JBIPMR010000317.1:0-4989 GCA_044369025.1 Luteolibacter sp. | reverse complement strand
CTCGGCCTCGCGTTGCTGCCGTTTTTGGGAAACCTGATTTTGTTCGGCTGGTTTCTCGGGATGTTTTCCACCGCCCTGATCATGCGCTGGGGCCAGGCGGCGGAGAGTCTGGCGTGGGCGGTGCCGTTTTTCATCCAGCCGCTGGCGGCGGTTTTCTATCCGGTCTCCGTGCTGCCGGGCTGGCTCCAGCCGATCGCCCACGCGCTGCCCTGCACGCCGGTGTTCGAGGGCATGCGCGCCGTGCTCGCCGGACAAGCGATCCCGTGGGGGCAGGTGCAATACGCGCTGCTGCTCAACGGCGTGTGGGGGGCTCTAGCGGCCTGGTTTTTCGCGGCGAACCTCCGCCATGTGCGGAAAACCGGTTTACTGGTCAAGGTGGCGACCCATTGATTCCACGGCATGCGGGAAATTCACTGTAGGAAATTCACTTGCAACGCGGTGAAAGCGGACGGACATACTCCGACCCAGCGTCCGTGTGACGCTGTTTTTCATGACCGCCATGATCCTCAACGCCTCCTGCCAACTGACCTACCAGACCGCCGGCGATCTCGCGGTGATTTTCATGCTGCGGCCGCAAAGCGGCGAGGCCCAATCGGTGCTGCACGAGGAGTTCACCCTTGCCCCGCAGGTGCCGGTGGTGGAGTTCACCGATGGTTA
This sequence comes from Luteolibacter sp., assembly GCA_044369025.1. Classification (GTDB taxonomy): domain Bacteria; phylum Verrucomicrobiota; class Verrucomicrobiia; order Verrucomicrobiales; family Akkermansiaceae; genus Luteolibacter. The sequence goes on along the minus strand of JBIPMR010000317.1, from coordinate 4,332 downwards.
TGGAAATCTCTGCCAGCGCGTCATCCTGCCGGCGGGTGAATTCCAGGTCTCGGTGCAATACCAGGTCGAGGTGGCCGATTTGATCGACGTCAATCCGGACGCTCGATTCACGCCGGTCGAGCAGTTGCCGCCCGATGTGATCCAGTTCCTGCTGCCCAGCCGCTATTGCCAGTCGGACCGGCTGTTGGATTTCGCCAGATCCGTGGTTGGCAATCTGCCGCCGGGCTATCCGCAAGCGCAGGCGATCCATGATTGGGTGCAGCGCGAGATCCGCTACGTGATCGATTCCAGCAACGCGAGCACTTCCGCGCTGGAAACCGCCGAATCGCGCTGCGGGGTTTGTCGGGATTTCGCGCATTTGGGCATCGCCCTCTGCCGGGCGATGAGTATCCCGGCGCGGATGGTGGTGGGGTTTCTCCATGAGCTGGAGCCGATGGATCTGCACGCGTGGTTCGAGGCGTTCATCGGCGGGCGCTGGTATACGTTTGACGCCACCCAGGCGCAGACCAAGGGCAACCGGATCGTGATCGCCTACGGCCGGGATGCGGCGGATGTGGCGCTGGCCACCATCTTCGGCGCTTTTTCGCTCACCCACATGCAGGTGACGGTGACGCCCGGGCCGGTCTCGTGAAATCCGGCGGCCCTATGATCGGGGCACAAAAAAGCCCGGCATGTCTGGAAGGACAGCCGGGCCTGAAAAACCAAGAATTACTTGGAGGACACCGATGCTGGAGCTGGCGCCGGAGCGGACGATGGGCAGCACGATGCGGCAAGGAAGGAAGCTGCAGCGGCGACGATGATCAATTTAGCGATTTTCATGGTTGTGTAGGTGGTTGGTTGCATCTCGGCCCGCGCAACTTGCGCGACCTGATGGCTTCAGATTAACAGTCTCGATTTCGGTGGCAAGCGCGGATTGCGGCCGGTCGGTGACGGGTTGTGCGGGATAGATTGCTTGCAGCCGGGAGTGGATCGGGTTTGATCGGGGCTGTCCCATGAAGAAGTCACCGGTCCGGATCTTGTCCCATGTGTTCAGCGCGCTGGTGTGGTTGGCTCTCGCGCTGGGGGTGGCGTGGGTGATCGGCGCGATGTGGTTTGATTTCCCCTGGGCCGGAGCGCGCAAGGTGGCGGCGGGGATCTGCGGGGTGGGCCTGCTGGCGGCGGCGATTTGCGTGAGGCCGCGCTGGCGGGCGAAGCTGGGGATCGCGATTTGCATCCTGTTGGTGTTGGTGGGCTGGCTCACGCTGGCGCCGAGGCAGCATCGCGACTGGAAACCCGAGGTGGCGAAGACGGCTTTCGCCACGGTGGACGGCGATGGGGTGACGATTGAAAACGTCCGCAACAACGACTATCGGACCGAGACGGATTTCACCAGCCGCTACGAAACCCGCCGCTATGATCTGCGCAACCTGCGGGGCGTGGACATTTTCGTGAACTTCTGGGGTTCTCCGCACATGGCGCATCCGATCATCTCGTTCGACTTCGGCAAGGACGGGCGCGTGTGCTTCAGCATCGAGACCCGGATGGAAAAGTGCGAGTCCTACTCGGCGATCGGCGGGCTCTATCGGCGCTTCGAGTCGATCTATGTCGTCGCCGACGAGCGCGACGTGATCCGGCTGCGCGCCAACTATCGGAAGGGCGAGGATGTCTATCTCTATCAGCTGAAGGCGGTGAATCCGCGCGGGAGTTTCATGGAATACATCCGCGCGATCAACGAACTCCACGAGACTCCGCGCTGGTACAATGCCATCACCAACAACTGCACCACGGCGATCCGCAATCAACGCGCCGCCACCGAGAGGCAACCCTGGGACTGGCGGATGCTGGTCAACGGCTACGGTGACGAACTGCTTTACGAGAAGCGCGGCATCGACACCTCGCTGCCGTTCGCGGAGTTGAAAAAACTCGCCCACGTCAACAAGCGGGCGAAAGCCGCGAATGACGCCCCGGAATTTTCCGAGCGGATCCGCGAAGGCATTCCGGGGATGGGGAAGTAGCGGGACTTCCGGCGGAGCGCTGGCTTCAGCCGGCCCGTTTCATTGCAGATCGCGCGATTCATGTGCCGGGCCGGCTGAAGTCGGCGCTCCTCTCACTTGTCAGTCGGCTTCGACGGCTTCACCGCGGTGCGCTCGATGAACTCGATGATCATGCCGGCGACGTCCTTTTTCGACGACTGCTCGATGCCTTCGAGGCCGGGCGAGGAATTCACTTCCATCACCACCGGGCCGTGATTGGAGCGCAGCAGATCGACGCCGGCGACGTTCAAGCCCATCGCCTTCGCCGCGCTGATCGCGACCGCCCGTTCATCGGTGGAAATCTTCACTTTTTCGGCGGAGCCGCCGCGGTGGAGGTTCGAGCGGAATTCGCCGGGAGCGCCCTGGCGTTTCATCGCGGCGATGACTTTGCCGCCGACCACGACGCAGCGGATGTCCGCGCCTTCCGCCTCTTTGATGAACTCCTGCACCAGGATGTTGGCGTTGAGCCCCTTGAACGCTTCGATGACCGACTCCGCCGCATTCGCGGTTTCCGCGAGCACCACGCCGACGCCCTGGGTGCCTTCCAGCAGCTTGATGACGAGTGGTGCGCCGCCGCACATTTTGATCAGTTCGCCGGTCGCCTCGGTGTGGTGGGCGAAGCCGGTGACTGGCAGGCCGATGCCGCGCTTGGCGAGGATTTGCAGCGAGCGCAGCTTGTCACGCGAGCGGGCGATGGCGACGGAGTCATTGAGCGTGAAGACGTTCATCATCTCGAATTGGCGGACCACCGCATTGCCGTAAAACGTGTGCCGCGCCGCGATCCGCGGAATGACCGCGTCCGCCACCAGTTCCTCGCCATCCACGTAAATCCGCGGCTTGCGCGAGGTGATGTTCATGTAACACCGCAGGTAGTCCACAACGCGGACCTGGTGACCGCGAGTCACGGCGGCGGTGACCAGCGCGTCGGTGCTGTAAAGTTTCGGGTTCCGGGAGAGGATGATGATTTTCATGCGAGGCGGTTTGGAGGAACCAGTCGTTCGGGTGTGCGCATGCGTCCAATAGTTCCGCCGCTTCCCGGTCAATCAGAAAAACCCTTGTGACGGTTGGTTCGCAACCGCGATCTGATAGGTTTTTCCAAGCCGGTGAAATCCGGTCACGGTTGCGGCGCATCAATTACCCGCATCCCACGGCATGACTTGGGCGTGGAATTTCGTGTCGTTTTCGCCAGAAGCAGCATCCACCCCCACGAAAGCATGCTCTTCGGCCAGCTCATGGCCACCCTGAAGCAAGGCGAGATCGCCCTGGCGGACCGCGGGTTCGGCCCGTTCCCCGCCGCCACCGAAGTCGAGAAGCGCCCGTGCGCCGCGGAAAGATTCGCCCCGGGATGGCCCCTGCCGGGCATGCGCGTCAAGTGAAGCAAGTCATCCCCCAAGAAGCCGTCCTCCCGGGACCGCGAGTTTCAAACTCGCCGCCCATGGGGTGAGAAAGAAACAGCCCGCAGGACATCCCTTTCTCCGCCCAGGGTCAGGCGATGTCGCAGACTCGCTCTATCCAGGGCGCGCGCGCTTGAAATGCTCCTCCCCTGCCGATGTTCCGGACAGTTTCCGCTTCACTTGACGCGCATGCCCGGAGGGACCCCGGAGACGGGTTAGTGATTTCCAATCAATTCTTCGAAACGCAGCGCCGCCGCACGGCCGAGTTCAAGCTCCAGCGGTGAATTCCGAAAGCGAAGCTTGATGCCCGGCCGGTAGGGCAACCACGAGCGCACGAGATCAAGCCGCAGCAGAGTCGAGCGGTCGAGCTGGGCAAAGCCCTTGCCATCCAGCAGCCGCACCCACCCGCTGAAACGCCGGTAGTCGGAATACTCCCGGCTGCCGCAGAGGACGATGCTGTAGTCGCGATCCGCCTTGATCGCCGCCACGGCCTCCAGCGCAAGTTGATGGCGCGGCCCACCTGCCCGGTAAACCTGCACTTGCGTGAGCGGGGATGTTTGCGGCGTCCTCAGCCGGGCCAAGCTACCGAGCAGCCGCTCCTCCGTGATCGGCTTGACGAGGTAATCCACCGCATTCACCTCGAACGCCTTGACTCCGTATCCGGTATGCACGGTTAGGAAAATCACCCGGGTCCCCTCCGCCAGATCGTCGATCAGGTCGAAGCCGTTCTCCGCGCCGAGTTCGATATCAAGAAAGACCAGATCCGGGCCGTGCTCGGCAACGGCCTGGCGCGCGCTGGCCAGCGTGCAGGCCTCGGCGACGATCTCCATCTCCGGGATCCGCTGCAACAGGGTGCGGAGATTGAGTGAATCCTCAAGACTGTCTTCAACAATAAGCGCTCGCATCCTCAGATCATGGGAAAGATT
>JBIPMR010000315.1:0-5010 GCA_044369025.1 Luteolibacter sp. | reverse complement strand
AATCCGCGCGCGATCCCGCTCCAAGGTGTTTCTGAGGGTGAGTTTGGAGATCCGGGCGAGGGCCCGGCGGCGGAAGGTCTGAAGAATCGCCAGCGCGATCAAGCCTACGGCGGCGGCAGCGGCGGCCGGGCGGAACCATGGGTTCTCCCACAGGTGTGAGCGCACTTGGATCGGCAATTCCAGATAGCTGCTTGCGGAGCCGGGCTTGCGGGCCACTGCGATCGCCCGGAAATGATAGTTTCCCGGCGGCACCGTGAGGTAGGTCGCCCGGTAGAGATTTCCGCCGATGACGTTGTAGGCTTCATCCCAGGATAACGAGACCGAGCAACCTCCCGCAGGAACGCGTGGCAGGGGCCGCGTCGATGTCCACACCCCGGTGGCGGATTGTTCGCCATCCACCAGTCCGATCGCCCGGCCGCCCGGCAGGAAGATCAACCAGGCGATGGCCGGGTCATCTCCGGCACGCTGCCAACCACCCGGGGTGCCGCCGGTCGAGTGCATCATCTCGCCTTTGCCGAAGGTTTCAAGCGGCCACAACGCGCGAGCGCCAGCCAGGGCTGACGGCAAATGGACCGCCAGATTGTCGATGACGATCTGGCCGGTGGTGTCCGGTGTGCCCGATGACAGCGTGAACCGGATGAATTTGGCGTTGCCCGGCAAAAACAGCGGCTCAAGCCGCGGAATGAGCTTCGATTCATACGGGTCACCGCTCCAACCTTTGCTCTGGCCGATGCTGGAAAACGATGCCCGGGAAACCACCTCCCGGTTCTCATCGAGCACATCGCATACGAGCAACATGCCGCGCACCGCGAGTTGCCAGGGGTCATCGATTCCTTCCAAACGGCAACGCACCGCCACTCGTTCCGTATTGACCTCCGGAGCCAGGCTGAAGTCGATATCCAAGCGGTGTTGTCCCGGTGCGACCACCAGCGGCGCCGAGGCCGGTGGCAGCACCACCGCTTGCCCGTCGAGCGCGACCTTTTGCAATTCAAGTCGAAACTCCGGGGGCGGGGCCTTCTTGGGATTCACTTTTGCCGCCAGGGCCTTGGCCTCGGGCGTGACGAACAGGAAATCGTGGGCCGCCCGGGCAAGGCTGCTGATCCGGACCTCGTCGATCAAGCCCGGGAATGGATTGCAGGTCTTCTTCCCGAGCACGGTGCGCGCCGTGTTGCCAATGGCGAAGTCGCCGAGCCCCCTCGAAAGATCCGCCGCGAGGAAACCCGTGCCTATCAGATTGGCCGCGTCCAGCCCCGGGCCGATTCGTGTCCAGTAGAGCTTCAGGTTTGCCGCCGAGCCCTCGCGCCCGTTGTAGGTGACCGCCACATGGAACCAATCCTGGGTGTTGATCGCATGCGCTCCGGTGACGGGAATGGTCGCCAGCCCGCCACCGCGCACCGAGATCCCGCTATACGGTGTGAAGCTGAGAAAACCCGGCTTGATGATCCGGAAATTGAACACCCGCCGCGGACCTTCGTCGTCCATGCTCACGATATCGAGTGCCACGCCCTTGGCCTCCGAGGGCAGGCTCTGGAACTTGATCAGCGCCTCGATCGTGAACGCCCCGTCATCGCCCATGATCGGAAAGGGTGCGGTCACATTATCCTCCGGGCCGTTCACCGACTCCGGCTGCGCCAGCAACAGCGCGCCTTTTAAAAAATTGGTCTGCGGCTTGCCGCCTGCCGAGTGGTCGAATGACACCGCGCGGCCCATGCCCGCCAGCGATTGCCTCCCGGCCTCCGCCCCGTAGAGCAGGCCGAGCAAGGGCTTCGGGGAAACCCCGCTATCCGCAAACGGCGGCCCGTCCTCATCCAAATGCCAGAGGTGCGAGGTCTGCTCGTCCACCTCATACGGAGTCATCGCCGCCAACCGGGTGCCAGTCGCAACCGCCACCACCGCCGCGAAGGCCACCAGGGAGGATCGAAGAAGAATGCGCATCACGAACCCGACCCTGTAACGGATGCCCTCCCGTGACAAGGATCCCGTTGCCTGTATCAAAAGACAGGGGGGCTGAGAGCTGTGTTTGATTGCTGCGGTTCCCTTGGTCGATAGCCTCTGCGGCGGTGTCGATCGCCCCGCGGCCACACGCAGCCGGTCATCCTGTTATCTAACGTGTTCAGGAAGGCGGATAGAAACCCGAATCCCAACCCCATCATGAAAACCCGCAACTCCAATCCTCTTCTCCATGTCTCCCTCGGTGCCGCGCTTGTCGCGGGACTGCCGTCATCCATGAAAGCCGCCGACGGCACTTGGGCACCGTTGTCCAGCAGCGGTCTCTGGAGCGACACCGCCAACTGGTCCGGCGGCACCCTCGCCGACGGTAGCGGCTTCGCCGCCAACTTCAACACCTTCGATTTGCCGGGTGATCAGACGGTGCATCTCGATGGCGACCGCACCTTGACCAACCTCTCCTTCGGCGACACCGACACGGCAACCGCTGGAAGCTGGCTTCTCGGCAACAATACGATTTCCACCAACAACCTCATCCTCGCGGGCACCACCCCGACCATCACCGTCAACGCCCTCGGCACTGGCAAGACCGCGACCATCTCGGCGGTCATCGAAGGGACAGTCGGATTGACGAAATCGGGTGTCGGCACCCTCACTCTCTCCGGCGCAAACACCTACACCGGGACCACCATTCTCGGCCAAGGCGCGTTGGCGTTTGGCGTGGACCAATCGATAAGCGCCCTCACCTTGGGTGCCGCGGCCGGCAGCACCGCAGTCCTCGCGCTGGATCTGACCACTGCCAACGCCACCGTAACCGGCGCGGCCCTCGTCCGGACCAACAACACGGCCGCCAACAGCTTGACCATCGGCAGCGGCAAAACCCTGACGTTAAATGCCGGGCTTACGATGGGCTATGACGCAGCCGGCGGAACCGGCCCCACCGCATCCAACCTGACCGCCAGCGGTGCCGGTTCGCTGGCGATCAACGGCGGCACCATCAACATCGGCATCCAACAGGCAAACAACAATCAGGCCTACTACAGCACGGCCATTCTGGATCTGACCGCACTGGGCTCGGGCGGCACTGGTTTTAGCACCAACGTCATTAATTTCTCTATCGGCGTTTCTGCCGATGGGAAAACCCATGATGTGGGGACGGTTTTGCTATCAAATGTCGCAAACACCCTCATTGCCACGAACTTGACCGTTGGCAAGACCGGAACCAGCAATGCCAAGGGCAGCAGTTCGCTCGTTCTCGGGACAGGGACCAACGTGTTGCAGGTGGACACCTTGACCATCGGCAGCGGCAAGGGCGCCTCGCCACTCACGGGTCTGGTCAAGTTTGCGTCCGAAACAGCAGGAAGCGCCGGAACCGTCAGCATTTCTAATAAGCTCGGCACCGGAGCCGCCAACATCTACATCGCTGAAAACTCCCCCACCGAGACCACAAGCGGCAACGCTGCCTCAGGCACACTCGATCTTCGCGGGCACCTGGCCACCGTGAATGCCGCCATCGTCAGAATCGGTAGACTACCTTCGAACTCCAACGTCGGCAGCACGGCTGGCACCCTGTCCTTTGATGCGGGCACCTTCACCGTGGACACCTTGAACCTGGCTCCCAAAACCAACGGCGGCACCGGCACGGCCAATGCCACCGTCAATATCGGCGGCGGCAGCTTCACCGTGAACACCGGCGGCAGCTTCACCCTCGGATCGCAGACGGGAAGTGGCAAATCAGTCGCGACCCTGAACCTCACCGGCGGGCTATTCACCTCCAATGTCGACATCCTCGATGGAGGGGGGACCACCACCTCCACCATCAACCTTGACGGTGGCACTCTTGACATGAACGGGCGCGCCCTTGGCAGCGCCACCGTCGCGATCGACGCGCTCAACTTCAACTCCGGCACCTTGAAGAATGTGTTACAGATCAACAACGGTGCCGCGCTGACAAAAGCCACCGCAGGCATCTTGATTCTTGATGGGACTAACAGTTACACCGGCGCCACCAACGTCACCGACGGCAAGCTGGTGGTCAACGGCAACATCTCCACCAGTTCGCTGACCACCGTCTCCCTTGGTGCGACGCTTGGCGGATCGGGAACGGTCGGCGCCGCCATCATCAACGGCACACTCGCCCCCGCTACCAGCCCCGGCACACTGGCCTTCACCAATACGCTGAGCCTCAACGGCGCCACGGTGATGGAGATCGACGGCGTTGCCGGCGCGGGAGTCGCGAACGGCCATGATTTCGTCAACCTGACCGGTTTGGATGCGTCGGGCGTCCTCACTTACGGCGGCGCGCTCACGCTCGACATGGGGCTCATCTTCAGCGGTGGCAGCTACTCTTGGAACCTGTTCGATTTCGCCAGCGAGACCGGTACCTTCGCCACCATCGCCCTCGCCGATCAGTATTCCGGCAGTCTGTTGGATGCCGATCTCAACGGTGTCTGGGACCTCGCCAGCGGCAACAATATCTGGCAGTTCACCCAGTCCACCGGGGCTCTCAGCTTGGTGGTCGTCCCTGAGCCGAACGCCGCGATGCTGGTGGGCGGTTTGGGCCTGCTCGCCCTGCTGCGCCGCCGTCGCAACGCCTGAGAATTTTCCGGAGTTGACGGGTTTTCTCCGGAATCCTAGGGGGCCGCTGATTGGATTGTCGGCGGCTCCTCATTCTTCAAATCATCTTGAACCTGAATTCAACCCGCGATCACTTCATCGACTCAACCCGTGAATCACCTGATACCACTCCTTTTGCTTGTCTCGCTAACCACCTATGCGATGGCTGAGCAACGCCCGAACGTGATTTTCATCATGGCCGACGACCAAGGCAGCGCCGATCTCGGCTGTTACGGCTCGAAAGATCTGGTAACCCCGCACACCGACGCTCTCGCCGCAAGCGGAGTGAAGTTCACGCAGTTTTACTCCGCATCGCCGGTTTGTTCGCCCTCGCGGGCCGGAATGCTGACCGGGCGCTGGCCGGTACGGACGGGGGTGGCGGGCAACTGTTCGTCGCACCAGGGCGGCAAGGGGGCGCTGCCTGCCGGCGAGATCACCATGGCGGAG
>JBIPMR010000314.1:0-5012 GCA_044369025.1 Luteolibacter sp. | reverse complement strand
GAATGTCGAACACCGCCAGCTCCTCCTCGCTGACGTTTTCACGCAGGTGGCGCTGCTCTTCTTCACTGAGATCCTTGGTGAAGGTCACCAGCTCCGCAAACAACTGCTCGATGCTCAACGCGCCGCTGTTATACGCCTCGATCATCTTCTGGAACCGGTCGAGGAAATCATAACGGCTCGCGTTCAGGCGGATCAGGTTGTCCAACTTGCGCTCGATCAAGGCCCGCAGTTGCTGTGCTTCGATGTTCTTATTCGGCGTCTTGGCGAACTTCTTCTCCAAGACATCAAAGTCGATCTTGCTCAGATCAATCGTCTTCGCCTCTTCTCCGGGCTTCTTCTGCGCCTCGGTGACGATGGACTTGTCCAGAACCTCCGAGATCTTGCCCATCACTTCCGTGATGTTAACCGCCTCCTTCTGCGCCCGCACCGCTTTGGCCAGTTCCGCGATCACCTGTGCTCTCGGTGCTAGCAACGGAATCACCGGGTCCGGCATCACCGCCTTGTAGAGCCGCGCCACATCGTTCGTCTGGCCGAGGAACGAATCCGTCACCTCGTCGGTCCGCAGCAATTGGTTCACCGCCGGAACGAAAAGTTTGTTGGAGGAATCGGGAATCGCCTCCAGATCCACGTTCTGTTGCCGGCAGAACTCCGCCACCTGATCCAGCGCGATCCTCAATGCCTCCACCAGTTCCTTCTTGTCCTTCACCGGCATCTCGCCGCCACCGGCGCCGGAGCCGTAGATGGCCAATGCCTTTTCCAGCTCTTGGAACACGTTCGCGTAGTCCACGATCAGGCCGTTCACCTTGTCGCCATACACCCGGTTGGCGCGGGCGATGGTTTGCATCAGCGTGTGGCCGCGCATCGGCTTGTCCAGATAGAGCGTCGAGCAACTCGGCGCATCGAAGCCCGTGAGCCACATCGCGCAGACGAAGACCAGGCGGAAGGGATCGGCAGGATTCTTGAATTTCTCCTCCAAGTCCTCCTTCACCATCCGCTCGCGGTGCGGCAGGATGTCGAAGCCCTTTTCCTTCATCTCGGAAATCTCATTCTGCCCCGGCGAAACGACCACCGCCATGTCCGTCTCCTGAAGATTGACCAAGCGCGCGAAGAGTCCTGCGTGATTTGGATGACCGCCCGCCATCCCTTCCAGCGCCTTCAACACGCGCACCTTCTCCGCCTCCCACTCGGCGCGGACTTTTTCATACATTCGCAGCGTCGTCAGCTTGTCGATGGAAACGACCATCGCCTTGCCCTGATAGCCGCGGTTCAGGAAATGATGGACGATGTCCTTCGCCACCGCGTCCAGCCGGTCCTCCCGGGTGATCAGGTGATAGCGCTGGCCCAGCACTTTGCGCAACTTCTCCTCCTGATCATCGTCCAGCCCGGCGTCCTCGATCGTTTGATAGATCTCTTCGTTCAGCTCCGGGTTGGTGATTTGCAGCTCCGGCGTCCGGTTCTCGTAGAACAGCGGCACCGTCGCCCCGTCCTCCACGGACTGTCTGAAATTATAGACACTCACGTAATCGCCGAAGACCTCGCGCGTCCGTTCCTCTCCGGCGATCAATGGCGTGCCGGTGAAGGCCACGAACTTCGCGTTCGGCAGCGCCGTGCGCATGTTCATCGCTAGCGTGTCGTATTGGCTGCGGTGCGCCTCGTCCGTCAGCACGATGATGTCATCCCGCTCGGACAGCACCGGATGCAGCGTCCCCGGCTCCGTGCGGAACTTGTGGATCAGCGTGAACACATAACGGTGATCCTCACCCAGCAGTTTCCGCAGGCGGCTCGCGCTCGTCGCCTGGCAAAGTTCAGTCGCCGCGCCGCAGGTGGCAAAGGTCCGGTAAATCTGCGTGTCCAGCTCCGTCCGATCCGTGATCACCACGAAGGTCCAGTTCCCCTGGAGCTTCCTGAACACTTTCTCCGCGAAAAACACCATGGAATAACTCTTCCCGCTTCCTTGGGTCTGCCAGAAAACCCCAATCCGCCCGTCCGTGCAGATTCGCAAGGCATTCACCGCACGGTTCACCCCGAGAAACTGGTGGTTCATGGCGAGAACCTTGCTCACCGACCCTTTGCTCTCCGAAAAGCGGGTGAAATTCTCCACCAGATCCAGCAGACGCCCTTTCTCGCAAGTCCCGCGCAGCAGGGTTTCCAGCGAGATTTGCGGTTCATCCTCCTCGCCCGCGGCCTTCTTCCAATCCCCGAAATGCCCCCACGCCGCGGTCAGGCTGCCAACTTTGCTCTGCACGCCATTGGAAACGATGAGCAGCGCGTTGTAGTGGAAAAGCTGCGGGATCGTCTGCTTGTAGTCGCGGAGGTTCTTGTCGAATCCCTCGCGCACGTTCACGCCCGGCTTCTTCAGCTCGATCAGCACCAGCGGCAAGCCGTTCACGAAGCCCACCAAATCCGGCCGCTTCAGATACAGCTCGCCCGCCACCCAGAACTGCGAGCCTAGCAGGAAATCATTGTTCTCCGGCACCTCCCAATCGACCACAGACACCACTTCCACCCGCTGCCCGCCGTGCTCTGGATCGGGAAAGGAAACTTTCACGCCCTGCTTGAGCAGCTTGTCGATCTCCCGGTTAGCCTCCGCCAGACTCAGCGCCGTGCGATCCCGGCAAATCTCCTCCACCGCTCCCTCAATCGCCTCCACCGGCAGATCCGGATTCAGCCGTTGGAGCGCCGGCCGCAGCCGCGAAACCAACACCACCTCCCGCTTCCCATCCCGTCCCTGATTGCTGACACCGCCGTTCCACTCGTCGTAGCAATTCACCACATCCCAGCCCAGCTCATGCTGCATGAGCTGGATCGCCGGTTGCTCGACGAGGTGGTCTTCGGTGTAGGTGCTCATTGTCGTCCTTTCTTTTCGACCTCGGCTAGGAATTGCCGGACTAACTCATAGGCCCGCCGGGCCTGTTGCTCTCGTGTGTCGTGGTCGTGATCGTTGTGAAATTCCACAACCCGCATTGGCCCATACGAATTCACTGACTCGAACTTCTCGCTTAGGAAACCAATCGCCTTGTTGACACCCAAATCATCTCCTTGGATACACCAAGCTTCGGCCAACTCGGTAATTCCTCCGGCATAGTGGTCGAGACAGTAGCAGATATCGTAAGCATCTTTAGGCTTATCGCGGCCATTCAGAGCGAATGCTTTCATGATCAGGAAATCAGACACCGACGCCACTTGCAGGAAAACGGTGTTCACTGCGCCATTCACCATCTCCCCCTTGAGCTTCCGACTGAGCGGACTGTGAAACGCCGCCGCACATCCGTCCGCCTTGAGCACCCGAAATCCCTCCAACAATTTGGGTTTGTTTTTCTCGTTCTTCACCTCCTTGGGAGCAAGGAACTCGACTTCAACAATCACGGGCTTCTCGCCATCCTTGAGATCAACTTCCGTCACAAACTGAAAATCCTTCTCACCTTGCCGATACCGTTTCGTATTCAGAAGCAGCTTCAGCATCTCCGCATAGCGGCCTTCATTCAACTTCCCCGCATCGAGCGCGAGATCGACGTCGATACTTCCCACGTGTGGCTCGTCGCTATCCCCGATCAGTAAATCCGGCACCCAGCCGCCCACCAGTACGAGACAATCCTGAAAGGACGCCAGCACCTGCATGACATCCACGATCACCCGCTTCGCCGCCGCCACTTGGCGCGGTTCGTAGTCTTCCTCATGGCGGGGCTCGTCAGACATGTTGGTTTGCCCCTTCCCAAATCGGTTTCAGACATTGGTTCAAGACCGCTTCCGCCGCCTCGTCACCACGACCGCCCACATGACGAAGATCCAGCCATGTTTGCACGGGATTGGTGCAACCAAGCCGTCCGTCACTGTGGCCTCCCATATAAAAAACACCGGCATCATCAGGGATCAAGACCACCAGATTTTCCCCGCTTGCCACCCGCTTCGCCTCGGTCACCGCTACAAATTCATCCAACGCCGCATCGCTCACATAAAGCCAGGTCTTGTTCTGCCGGACACTTGGTGCCTGGAAGTCTGCCGCGCTGAATGCCGCATAGGCGACCTCACCGTCCGCATCGTTCAAACGTTCCAGCCTCTTCTGCAATTCCGGCGGCTTCAGCAACGTGAAATAGCCCACCTTCTGATGCCGATCAAACCGGTAAGCCTTCCGCCAGACTTCCAAAAGCCCCACGGCATCTTTCACCCGAAACTTTCCGTCATCGAGTTGCTCCAGCCACGCTTCCTCGCGCAAATGGGTGATCACTTTATTGACCAACCCGATGCTCACACCCGGCTCGCAATACTTCTGCAAAGTCGTCTGAGTCCACTTGGCTCCAGCCTTTTGGGGAGCAAGCAACGCCAGCAGCACCCGCCCTGAAGCGGCAGTCCCCAGATTCGCCTTCGGTTTCGGCCGCGCATGCACTGCGGTAAGGCCGGTCCGTTCGACATAGAGCGCACCGGGAACCACCAAGCGGCAGTTCCCCGCCAGATCAAACCAGCTCCACCCATGTTCTTCGCAAAGCTCCGCCATCCGGGGCGAAATATGCGGCGCAGCCAGCACAGGGACCACGGTTTCCCGCGAGCCATCCTGCAGGAAACGGTTCCTGAGGTTCACAAAGGGAAACTGCGACGGACGTGGCAGCTCCTTGCATTCCACCCACAGCTCCACCCGATCCTTGGTTCGTGGCAATTCAAGTTCCCCCATGATGTCGAAGGGCCGGTCCGATGCCGCCGGGTTTCTCCAAACCTTAACGCCACTCCCCAGCCCGGGAATCGACTCAAGAATGTCGCGCAGTCGCTTCTCAAGCTCTCGCTCAAGCGACTCTTCGGTTGTCATGGAAAGTGATGGTTTCACGTCGTCGTGAATAAGCTAGTTTTCGTGAAAGGCAACTCAATTTTCACGTTTACGCCATTTTCACGGTTACGTGAAAACAATGATTTCATGAGTTTGCTGATGGGGATTTCACCGCCGCTGTCTTGCCTTATACGCTCCTATTAGTTTCTGGTCTTGCGTCGTCTCGAAAAACAAAAAACAAGAACCAAGCCAGAAG
>JBIPMR010000313.1:0-5013 GCA_044369025.1 Luteolibacter sp. | reverse complement strand
GAGCCGGCGGGATCGAGGCAGACGATGACGTCCGAGGTTCCGTTGAAACCGCGGGCGGACACTCCCATGCGGCTGCTTCTCAGAACGGTGCCGAGTTTTCCGTCGTTCCCCCAAATCTGATAGGTGCCGCTCACCGGGAGCGGTTCGATGCGGGTGATGGCGGGAAACCAGCGCTTCAGCGGGTCGGTCGTGAGTTCAGCGGGAAACCATTGTTCCATGCCGGCCGCGCCGAAGCGGGCGGCGATGCCGCGGGCCATCGCCTCGCTGGTGAGGCTCGCGCCGGTGACGATGCGGGGGGCGGGCGCGGCGCCGAGTCCGGCTTCCGGGCGGCCGTTCCATTGGTTCCAGAAGCCGCGGTCCTCCTGGATCTTCGCGACATGTCCGGCGGTGTCCGCGCTGTGCAGCAGGCTAACCGCCTTCACCCTGCGGGCGGTATCGAAGATCACCAGCAATTCGGACGGCCCGGAGTAGCCCTCGATTTTTTCCGCCTGCGGGTAAGTGGTGGTGGCCCAGCCGAGATTCTCGCCATTCCGGTCGAGCAGCGGAAACACGCCATCAACGGCCTCGCCGAGGGAGACGACGGCGGGCATCGGCCCGCGCGATTCTGCTAGAATGCGCTCGCGATCCGGGGCGCGGGTGCTTTCCGGCAGGGCGTGGAGGCTGGCAAAAGCCGCGCAGAGCACTCCGAGGCGGAAGGTGCCCATCGCGGCGCGCTGCCAGCGGCGCTTGCCCTCAGGGCCGGGCGGACGGTTGTTCGAGGGACTTGCGCAACTCATCGGCGTTTTCAAAACGACTCTTGCCGGGCAGCTTCCAGAGCTTCTTCGCGGCGTCGAGATGTTGGCTGTAAATCTCGCGCGGAGTCGCATCCTCGGCGACGCACAAGGCGGCGGCGCGGCCGATGGTGACGCCCATCATGCCGATGGTTTTCATGACCCGGATGGTGCCGAGCGCCTTGCGTTCGACGCTGATGTTGCGGCCGGCCATGAACAGATTCGGTATGTTCCGCGAATAAAAAGTGCGGTAAGGAATCGGATAACCGACCGTGCGATCCACTCCCTTGCCGTGAACCGCGCGGGCGATGAACGGGTGCTCCGGCAGCGCTTTGACGTATTCCTCCTGCGGGTAGTGCAGGTCGATGCTCCAGGTCGTGCGCACCACCGCGTCGGGAAATTCCTTTTTCGAAATGATATCGTCGCCGGTGAGGATCACATCGCCTAACAATTGTTGGGTTTCGCGGGTGCCGCCGACGTAGGCGAGCCAGGAAAGTTGTGCTTTGGCGTGGCCGTCGGGATCGCGCTCGGCGTGGGCCTTGCGGTTCTTGATCGCGTTCCAGGCGCTGAACGCGGTGACGAGGTTCCAATCGCGGGTGATTTCCAGATCGCTCACCGGGTGTTTGTCGAAGCCGCTTTCCCAGAACCACTCGGCGTGGCCGCGGCGCGGATAGGGGAAGCTCTTGGTGTCGAAGGCGAGCATCCACGGGCGTTCGGTAAATTCGACGGACCCGGCGGTGTTTTCCCACATCCACATGTTGCTCATGCCCATGCGGCCCTTGTCGGTCATGCTGAGGTCCGCGCCGGCCCACTGGCCGATGAAACCATGGCCGGTGCAGTCGGCGAACAGGCGGCCGTTGAAGCGCTTGATCTTGCCGGTGGTGGCTTCGAGGGCTTTCACGGAGGCGATCGCGCCGTCTTTCATTTCCAGCCCGTAAACATGGTGGCCGAGGAAAAGACTGATGTTTTTCTCCGCGCGGACGACCTTTTCCTTTTTGTCATCGACGAATTCCTCGGCCGGGGCGGGCGAGGCTTTCGCCTTGTCCTCGATCTCGCGGATGATCTCGTCGATGGGGTATTCGCTCGGCGGGTATTCGCCCTTCGCCCAGACCCGGATTTCGGAGGAGCCGTTGCCGCCGAGCACCTCGCGGTTTTGAATCAAGGCGACCTTGATGCCCATCCGCGCTGCGGAAATGGCGGTGCCGAGGCCGCCGTAACCGCCGCCGATGACGACCAGATCGAAATCGCCGGCCTGCTCGACTTGGTTGGGCGCGCCTTGAATTTTCCAAGCGGTTCTTTCCTCCAAACTGGCGACGACCGGAGGGGTGAAGGCCGGATCGCTGCTGAAAAGCACCGCATCGACGCGACCGTTAAAGCCGGTTAGATCGTGGAGGGCAAGGCTTGCCTTGCCGGCCTTGAGGGCGGTTTCACCGGCGAGCTGCCAGGTCCATGCCTTGTCGTTTTTGCCGAGCTCCGAGCCGATTTTCTCGCCGTTCACCGAGAGGGTGAACCGCCCGGCGCTGTCCGGTCGGCCGAGGCGCTGGGTCCAGTCGAGGGTGCGCGCCCAGACGCGGTAAGTGCCATCAGCTGGCACGGTGATTTCCGTTTTCGCGTCCGCGACCGGCTTGCCGAGGCCGTGGGCGATCAGATAGGGCGAGCCCATCGATTCGATGAACTGGGTGTCCACGCCCCAGCCGCCTTTGTCGGAAAACCGCTCGGCTTCGACGAGGAAGCTCGCGGCGTGGATCCGCAGGGCGGCGGACAGCAGCAGCAGGGATGGCAACAGGGTTTTCATGGTGGAAAAGGATCGCGATTCAGGCCGGACGCATACTTCCGGCTGCGGCGAGTCCTTTCAAGCCGCCCGCCATTTTTCAGTCCGCCGCCTCAGGCGAACACACTCGCCAGTTCTTCCGGCTCCAGGATCCGCCATTCGCCTTCTTCGAGGTCGTCGGGCAGTTGCAGGCCGCCGATGGAAATCCGCTTGAGGTCGAGCACGTGGTTTCCGGCGGCGGCGAACATCCGGCGGACCTGGTGGTAGCGGCCCTCGTGCAGCGTGACGAGCGCCTGCTTTTCACCTAACACCTCCAGCTTGGCGGGCAGCAAGGGCCGGGTTTCGCTGTTGAGAACCAGGGTGCCGGAGGCGAAAAGTCCGCCTTCGTGACCTTCGAGCGGGCGGTCGAGGGAAACCTGATAGGCCTTCAGGCAGTTCGATTTCGGGTGGATGATCTTGTGGAGCAGCTTGCCGTCGTCGGTGAGCAGCAGCAGTCCGGTGGTGTCCTTGTCGAGGCGGCCGATGGGATTGAGGCCGGGATTGCGATGGGCGAAACGCTCGGGCAGCAGGTCGTAAATCGTGCTGCCGGGATCTTCGCTGCTGCACGTGTAACCGTCCGGTTTGTTCAGCATGATCACCAGCGGCGCTGGCGGATCGAGCTCCTCGCCGCGGAAGCGGATTTGGTCGAGCGGCGGCACCTCGTTCTCGCCGAGCACGCGGCCGCTGTCATCGGTGACGGCGCCGGACTTGATCAGGCGCTGCACTTCCTTGCGGGAGCCGTAGCCGAGGTTGGCGAGCAGTTTGACGAGTTTCATGGGGAAAGTTGGTTAGCGCTTCTCGGCGAAGAGGATTTTGTAGATTTTGTCCTCGGCGACTTTGCGCCAGGCGAGGCCGCTGGTTTCGAGCACCGCTTCGTAGGGGAGCTGGCGGTTGGCGACCAGCAGCAATTTCCCCCCGCGGTTCAACGAGGCGAAGGCGACTTTGAGAAACGTGCGGCCGAGATCGACATCGGTCGCCTGGCCGGTGTGGAACGGCGGATTCATCACAATCGCGTCGTAGGTGTTAGACAGACCGGTGGTGACATCGTGCCAGTGGAAATGGATTTCCGGCCCGCCTTCGAGGGCACAGGGCGGGGAAGTGAGAGGCTCGATTTGCGGCTGGTGGCGCGCCAGGTTCGTGCGGGCGCAATCGAGCGCGCGGGCGTCGGCTTCGAAGAGATCGAGCGTTGAAACATTCGGGCAGCGTTGCAACACCGCGTTTGATAGAAATCCCCAGCCCGCGCCGAGGTCGGCGACGTTGCCGCGGAGGTGGGCGGGCAGATGATCGGCGAGGAGTTGAGAGCCGGGGTCGATGTGGTCGCTGCTGAAAATTCCGGCGAGCACGGTGAAGCCGGAGATTTCGCGCGGTGCGCCGAGTGCGCGCCAGGCGTCGAAGATGGCTTCGTCCGCGCCATCGAGGGTGGCGTGGAAGGCGCGGCATTTGTGTTTCTGGATCGAGCTGATGTTGCCGGCCGCGCGGCAGAGTTCCTTTTCGAAGCGGCCCGCGCCGGCGGTGTTGGGCATCGCGACAAGCAGGCGGCCGCCGGGTGCGAGGCGGTCTTTGGCGCTGGCGAACCACGCGAGGGTTTCCTCCTTCGACTTGCCGGGCAGCATCATCACCAGCGGCCATTTTTCATCGGTTAGGTGATCGGTCCGTTGGAAGCCGGCGTTTTCCCAAGCGGTGGCGCGGGGTTTGGAGGGTTGCCAGCCGCTGACCTGCGGCCAGGCGGTCAACGCCGGATGCGGCTCCGCGCCGATGAAAAGCGCCCGCGCCGGGATGGCGGGTCCGTCATCCGCCGCGAAGGCGAGCATCAAGGTTTCGAGAGGTGCGTTCACGCGGGTTTTGCGGGTTATCTAACGGAACGAGGTGCCGACCATGGTGGAAACTCAAATCCGGGACCAATACCCACGAGTCCGGCGTTCGTTGCAAGCTAATGCGCAAAACCGTATTCCGAGATCCGATCCCCGCACCGCCTGCATGAAGCGTCCCTTCAGGACGGGAAACCGTCCATGAATCCCTCATTTTTCGTTCGGGTAATCATCCAGTGATTAAACGCCTTGCCATCAAATGCAACTTGGCGCATGTTCCGGCGCATGGCCAAGCAACGCAAGACCCCAAAATTGATTCACTGCAAAGTGGTTTTCACGACCCATCCGTCGGCACCGTGGAGGGTATCCTACCCCACCGAAGTGGACGGGGTGACCAGGCGCAAACGCCGGATGTTCTCCACCGAGGAAAAGGCCCTCGACTTCGCCGTCGCTCACGAAAGGGATGTTTCCGATTACGGCGTTCGATTCGGTTCCATCACTGGCGAGGCTCGCCGGGCGTTCGACCATTACCGCGACGCCCGGGCGGAACTCACCGCCGATGGGATCGAGATCCCAAGCTTCGAAGCACTGGTCACCACCGCGGTTGCCAGTCTCCGCAGGGAGC
>JBIPMR010000312.1:0-5016 GCA_044369025.1 Luteolibacter sp. | reverse complement strand
GACACGTTGAGACAGGTTTTTGTCTATCGGTTTCCCTCCGCGGATTACGGGTATGCCATCCAGGCCGACCAGGTTCTCCCGGAAATCGGGGTGACCGAAGTGACGGTTTACGAACTCGCCGAAACCGACCGCCGGATCACCAGCGACCTGGAATTGGACATCCGCGAAGCCCCCCTGCGCGAATGGGAGATCGAGATTCCGGCGGACCATGCCGTGGCTTCGGTCACCGGCGCGCAGGTCGGCGACTATGCCGTCGCCAGCGAGGTGAAGAATGGCAGACGCGTGCTGAAAATCATTTTTAAACAAGCCGTGGGAGGACGCCAGCTCGTCAGCGTGAAACTCGAGAAAAACGAAGCCGCGGGTGCCGGAGCGTGGCCACTCCAGCCGCTGGGATTTCCCGGCGTGAAGTCGCGCCGCGGTTACATCGGCGCGGTGGCGGCCGCCGGCTATCGGCTGGTCGCCGGAACCACCAACGGCGTCGCGGAAGTGCCGATCACTTTTTTCCCGAAAAAAACCTTGGGCTTGCAACAATCGTTCCGCCTGCGTGAGGGCGCTTGGCAGGTCGGTCTAACGGTCGAGGCGCTCGGCCAAAGCCTGCAGGCGGACGTGTTCCATCTCTACTCGCTCAAGGCGGGCGCGGCCTATGGCAGTGTGTTGATCAACTATTTCGTCGTCGGCGCGCCTGCCACCGGCTGGCGGATTGCGGTGCCGCAGGGGATCGGCAACATCGACGTCACCGGCCAGAACGTCGGCCGCGACTGGCGGCGCGAGGGCGATGTGGTGATCGTCCCGCTGTCCCGGCCGGTGCTGGGAACCGGCACGGTGCTGCTCACGTTCGAACAACCGATGAGCGCCCGTGGCGGCAGTCTAACACCCGGTGAGGTGCGCCCGCTCGATGTCCAGGGCGAGCGCGGTTATGTGCAAGTGGTTAGCCCGCTTCAGGTGAAATTTGAAAAGCCGGTGAGCGAAGGTCCGCTGCTGGCGATCGATGCGAGCGAGCTTCCCGCCGAGTTCCGTTTGCTGAGCAGCGCGCCGACTCTGGCAGCGTGGCAATACACCGGGCGCGATTTCAAGATCGGCATGAAAATCGAATGGTTCGAGCCGGGCGAGACCGTCGAGCAGGTGGTCGATTTCCTCAAGCTCTCCAGCCAGGTCTCGCGCGACGGACAATGGGTGACCGATGCCCGGTTTTTCGTGAAGTCGCGCGGCCGCAACGCCCTGCGCATGGTCCTGCCGGAAGGCGTTTCACTGTGGGAGGCCAAGGTGGATGGCGAGGCGGTGAACGCGCGTTCCGATGGCCGCGAAACCCTGATTCCATTGCCGCTCAAGACCGATCCCAATCAAGCCGTGGAAGTCGCGCTGCGTTACGGCGCGCGTTCGGAAAACGCCACCCGGCCACGGTTGGTCGCACCGAAGCTGGCGGCCCCGCTGGTGATCGGCGAATGGACGGTGACCGGCGATGAAGGGCGGCAACTCGTGCCACGCGGCGGCTCGGCGGAACTGGTGAAACCGGTGCTCGCGGAAAACGGCTGGGAGTGGCTCGGCAGGCACCCCGCCGGGTTGGCGGCGCTGGTGGTGTTAGGTGTTGCGGCGCTGGTGTTAGGCGCCGGACAAGCCACCGGCGGAAGGCGGATTTTAGCGATGATTTCCGCCGTCATCTTCATCGCCGCCGCCTTGATGTTAGGGGTCTCCGCCGCCGTGACCAGCCGGGGCAACGCCGCCGTCCTCGAATACGCCGCCCCGGTCGTGGCGGCGGGCGGCGAGGTGGCGGTTGAAATCGGCAACGTCGCACCGTGGGTGGCCCGCGGCGGATGGGGAGTTTGGGTGATTTTCCTGGCTGGCACCGCTGTCGCGGGATTCGGCTGGATGAAGAAGGGCAGGGGATGGATGGCATTCGGCATGGCGGTCATTCTCGCGGCATTCTTTTCGATTCGTGGCGGCGCGGCCCTTTCATTCGGCCTGATCGCGGCCATCGCCCTTGCCTGGGTTCTGCCAAGGATCTGGCAGCTGATTCAGGAGGTCCGCAAACCCAAACTGGCGGTGGCCGCCGTGGCTTTGTTCGTTCTAGCAGGCTTTTCCATCGGCGACTCGCACGCGGCGGAAGTTTCCCCGCCCAAGCCCGCCGAGGCGCTGGTCCATGATTGGCAGATCCGCGAGGGACGGCTCCACGGCACCATCGACCTAACCGTGCGCGGCGAAACCGGCGACCGCTTCCTGCTGCTGCAACCGCCGGCGATTCTCAGCGGTTTCGAAGGCGCGGGATTGCGCGTGGTGAAGTCGATGTCGGAAGGTGTGGACGCTTATTTCGTCGTGGCGGATGCCGGCGGCCGTTTGACCGGAAAAGCGACTTTCGAAATGCCACTCGCCGATCCCGGCAAAGGCTGGATGCTGCCCGGCGGGCCCGCGGCGGTGAGGCAGGTCACCGTGCGCTGGGACCAGGCGGGATGGGAATTTTTCTCACCTGCCGCGGCGAGGATTCAGTCTCTGGCAAACTTAGGGGCCGGCGAGAGCGGAGCCTTTCTAACGCTGGCTCCGGCGAATCCGGCGATCATCCAGGCCCGCCCGAAACAACGCGATCTTGGCTCGGAGGAAATGAAGTTTTTCGCCGAAGTTTCCAACCTTTTTCTCCCGGGACCGGGTGTGGTGAACGGCAGGCACCGGGTGGGGATCCGTCCCGCGCAAGGGCGGGTCTCATCGTTGGTGATGAGTGTGCCGCTGGGTTTTACCGTAAGCGATGTGATCGACGGGCCGGTCGGCTCATGGCGTTTCGACCCCGTAACACGCGAGCTGCGCGTCGCGGTGGAGCCCGCCCAGGATCAGGCGTTCGGTCTAACGATTGAAACCCAGCGCGGCGAGGGCGGCTTGCCGATGGATCTATCACTCGAGCCGGTCCGCGTGAGGGGGGCGGCGGGCGAGGTGGGTTTTCTCGCGCTGGCGTTCGGCGAGGATGCGCAACCGGAAACGATCGGGGTCGATGGACTGTCGCGCGTGAATCCCGAGGATTTTGATCGGAAATTGCTGCCACGCGACAAGGAGGGCAACGCGCTCGCGCTGCTGCAACACGCCTTCCGCTATAGCAGCGGCGATGTCAAAGCGCGGGTGAAAGTGGCGGCCGTCGCTCCGGAATTACGGGCGGAGTTGTGGCAATTGGTTTCGCTCGGCGAGGACCGCCTGCTGATCGCGGCCGATCTAACGGTGACGATCACCCGCTCCGGGGTGTTTCGTCTGGCGGTGGAAATCCCGGAAGGTCTCGAAATTGAAAGCGCCAGCGGTGAGGGCCTCAGCCACTGGACCGACGCCAAAATCGGTAAAACCCGGATTCTCACGCTTCATCTATCAGGCAAGACGGTCGGGGTGCGGGAGTTCAACCTCGGCTTGAGCGGCCGCCCGCCCGGTGCCCAGTCAAAGTGGCCGGTGCCGCGGCTTTCCCTGCGCGAGGCTTCCCGTGAAACCGGCGTCGTTACCATCGTCCCCGAGCGCGGCTTGCAGGTGCGCGCGGTCGAACGCCGCAATGTTTCGCAACTCGATCCCCGCGGGCTGTCAGAGGCGCCGCAAGACTCCGCCCGCGCCGCCGCCCGGCCGGGGGCGCTGGCGTTCCGGCTGTTGCAGGGTGATTGGTCGCTCGATCTGGCCATCAGCCGGCTTGATCCCTGGGTGACCGCCGGGGTTTTCCACGAAGCCACCTTGCGCGAGGGCCAACTGCTGACGCGGGCGGTCATCGGTTATAAAATCGAAAACGCCGCGCTCAAAGCGCTGCGTGTTAGGATCCCCGGCCTCGATCCCGCCGCCGCTGCCACTGTGCGGGCCAGCGGCCCTGCGGTGGCCGATCTGGTGGCCGTCGAAGGCGAGGAAGGACTTTGGGAAATCCGCTTTCAACGTGGTGTGGCCGGAGAAACCAGCGTGGCCATCGAATACCAACGCGCCAGCAAGGACGACGGCAGCGAGGTGATCGAACCCCTGGTGTTGGAGAATGTGAAAAAACTAACATACTTCGCCGTCGTCCGCGCCGGTGGCAGGCTTGAGCTGGAACCCGGTGCCGCACCCCGTGGCTGGCAGCGGGCGGATTGGGCGGTTGTGCAATCGACGCTGGGATCTGTCGCCGGCAACGTCGCGCCGCTGATGGCCTTCCGGGTGGCCGATCCCGAAGGCCCGTTGCCGGTGATTTTGAAACGTCACGACCTCGCCGATCTGCAAAAGCTCAGGGTGTCGGAAGGGGATCTAACCACCTTGATGTCGCCCGGCGGCGACGCCCTGACCGCTGTGGATTTGAAAATGCAGGTCACCGGCAAGGCCACCCTGCGCTTGAAACTTCCCGCCAAGGCGGCGCTTTTCAACGTGCTGGTCAACGACGAGGGCGCGCCCCTGGTCCGCGAGGGCGACGAGTGGTTGTTCTATGTTTTTCCATCGGCCGATGCCGGACGTCCCGCCTCGGTGCGCTTGGTTTACTCCGCGGGGATGTCCAAGGGGGGGCGGCTCGAAGGGCCGATCCTCAACGTGCCGATGGAAAACCTCAGTTGGCGTGTGCTCGTTCCGGAAGGCTGGCAAATGGCCAGCCATGGCGGCGATTTCGAGCTGAAGGAACAGGCGGCGACGGGCGTCTTCCGGCTGGAGGACTATCAATCGTTTGTCAGGAGCAAAAAACAAAGTGACTCGCAAAGCGCCGTCGCCCTGCTGGATCAGGCCAACAGTTGGCTTGCGGCCGGCGACCAGGAACGCGCGAGCAACGCCTTCAGCAACGTCGTCCGCAGCAACCAACTCGACGCCGCCTCCGGCGAGGACGCGCGGGTCCAGCTCCGCCAGCTCAAAACCCAACAGGCGGTGCTCGGTCTCAACACCCGTCGCCAGAAACTTCTGCTGGATAACAGTTCATCGAGCCCGCAGGCCGACACCGCCCAACTCGAACGCGCCGCCGAAGCCAACCCGGTGCTGCGCGGTGATTCCAACTACGACCCCAAACAGTTCGACCGTTTTCTCGAAGGCAACACCGCCGATGAAAACGCCGCGCTCAAGGAAATC
>JBIPMR010000311.1:0-5017 GCA_044369025.1 Luteolibacter sp. | reverse complement strand
GAAAGGGGCCCCTGGGAGCTTGTTGAGTGCGTCCATGTTGCCGAAGATGTCCTTGGCGGTGAAGACCCGACCGTAGTAGTCCCACGTCGCCCAGCCCTTGTAATCGGCGGGCTTGAGGGCGGTGATGCCATTTTCCGCGGCGATGGCGGTGCCGAACTTGTCGAGCACGTCGAGCCAGTTCTTCCCGCGCTTGAGGACGATCTGTTCGTATTGGATGGTCTCGCCCGGCTTGAGTTGCTTGCCTTCGCCATTGGACCAGATCACCAGCGAGTTGTCCTGCTGCGTGAAGTTGGGCAGGAAGATGCGCCATGACAGGGAACCCGCGAAGACATAACTGTCGTCAGCGAGACGAATCATCTCGTACATGTGGCTGCCACTCGGCCTGTTCCTCTTGCCGGTGTTCCCGCTCTTCGAGCCGACGTTCTGGAGCAGCATGGGCGTGCGACCCATGCAGCTTCCGCCGAAGACCATCTGCATCTGATCGGACAAGGATTCCGTGAGCGGAATCGTGATGTTGACCTTCTCGATCGTCAGCGGCTGCGCGCCCTTGTTAGAAAGCCGGATGTCGAGGCGCTGGAAACCGTCCGCCCGGTCGGTGAGTTGGTATTCCGTGGTGACGGCCTGACCGGCCTTCACATCGACTTTGATTCCCGGCCATGAGGCCGGCGACTCTGCGGCGGCGAGGACGGGTGTTAGGAGCAGCGACGAGGCTGAGAACACATGGGGTAGCAGTTGTTTCATGATGGTTATGGTGAGATAGGTTGAGAATTGACGACGCTTCTGGCGCATTGAACATGATTGGCGTTTGCTGCGGGAACCCGAAATCAGGGACCCGCACTCAGTTCGCAGGGTTCCAGCGGCGGACCGGACCGTGGCGGCGGCGCAAAGGCAGGTCATGCCGATGAGAGCGATCGCCCGGCCAAAGGCTCGATGCTGGCTGAGGGTCACGATTGGATTTGTCGAGTGACTGGAAGTGAGCGGATGGGAAGTGTGAGCTTGAGATGAAAGAGAAAGGGGCCACTGACCTCTGATCAGCGGCCCCTTGGATCCGGATGAAAAACCCATTAACTCCCGGAAAGTGGTTCAGGCGCAAGAGCGGCGGCGCAGCAGCACGAGCATGCCGAGGCCACCGAGCAGGGCGGCGCCGGGCTCGGGAATAGCGGTGACGGTGACATAGGCGGCGCCTATGCCTCCATTCAGGCCCGCTGTGGCATCGTCATACTTGATCTGCCAAGTATTAGCGAGATCATCGAGGAAACTGGCATTGTTCGCAAGCCCGTTGAAGTTTCCGCTAAGCGCGCCGTCGTAAGCGAACAGGGTGAATTTGTTACCCAAGGTGTATGTTCCCAGTTCAACCAGGTCCAGAATCGATGAGGTATCGATGGACAGGGCGCCGGCGATATCTCCAAGGTCGGCGGCAATGCCCCCGCCGGACATCTGATAGATGAAGGATGAAGCGCTGCCCAAGCTGAGACTGCTGAAATTCATGGTTCCGATACCACCATTGAAACCGCCAACCGCGAGATTGGCAGTTTCAATGGTGGTTGCTCCGACCGTCCCCGTGCCTGCGAGGGTGCCGCTATTGGCGGTGACCGCCACGGTGGAGCTATTTCCGTTCAAAGCCAAGGTGCCTGCGCCCTCCTTGATGATGCTGCCGTTGGTGATGCTGCCACTGAAGATCGCGCCGCTGCCGGCTGCGGTGGTCAGGGTGCGGGTGCCAGTCGTGAGGCTGGCATCCGCGCTGAAGATGACGGTGCCGGTGTTCGTCGCGTCGCCCAAGGTGACATTGCCACCGATGGTGAGCGCATTCAGGATCGTGCGGTTGTTTGCTGCAGTAGCGGAGGAAATCGTTCCGCCGTTGAGGGTGAGAGAGCCGGTGCCGATCGCACTGCTGGTAATCGCTCCGACCACACCCGCGCTGGTGACGTCAATCTGGAGGGTGCCGGCGGTGAGGGTGGTGCCGCCGCTGTAGGTGCTAGCGCGGCTGAGCAATACCGTTCCGCCAGTTGTCTTGGTTGCGCCCGCCGCACCAGCGAGAATCGCCGTGTTGGTGCCGCTTTGAAGATCAAAGGCGGTCGTGGCGGTTAAGAAACTCGTAGTGCTGTTATTGCCAATGAT
The DNA here is from genome assembly GCA_044369025.1 of Luteolibacter sp. Taxonomy (GTDB): domain Bacteria; phylum Verrucomicrobiota; class Verrucomicrobiia; order Verrucomicrobiales; family Akkermansiaceae; genus Luteolibacter. Next base: position 2,899 of record JBIPMR010000311.1, on the reverse strand, counting down.
GTTACCACCGGTGAGCTTGACCGTGGCGACGGTTTCGTTAATTAAGCTGCCAATCGTGAAGCTGCCAGAGGAAACTTCAACCGTGGCGGTGTCGGCGATTTGGGTGCCCGCAACGGTGACGCTCACGTTGCCGCCGTTGACCAACAGATTGCCCGCGATGGCATCACCTGAGGTTTTGGCGAGGGTGAAATTGCCTGCGCTCGCGGTGGTGAGGCCGGTGTAGGTGTTGGCTGAAGCGCCACTGAGAGTCAGGGTGCCGGCGCCAAGCTTGGTGATGCCGCCGTTGCTGACGATGCCAGAGAATGTTGCTCCGCTGCCAGTCGCGGTGGTCAGTGTGCGGGTGCCTCCCGTGAGTCCCACAGCCGTATCGAAGGTCAGCACGCCGATGTTGGTGACGTCACCCAAGGTGACGTTGCCGCCGATGGTGGTCGTATTGTAAACCGTGCGGTTATTCGTGGTACCGGAGGAAAGCGTGCCGCCATTGAGGGCAAGGCTGCCGGTGCCCAATGCGCTGCTTGTGGGCGCTCCCGATGCGCCAGTGCTCGCGCCGCCCACCTGCAGGAGGCCGGCGGTCAGGGTGGTGCCGCCCGAGTAGGTGCTACCGTTAGCGAAGTTCGTCGCCCCACCGGTTGAATTGATGATGACCGCCAGTTTTTTGCTGGCATCGGCAGCATTGTTCAAGTCCGCAACGTTGCTCGAAACCGTAACGCCGCCAGTTCCTGACCCGTTGATTGTCAGAGTGTAGGTGCCTATCGCCGCCAAATCATCGACCGCCACACGATTGACCGTGAGCAAACCAGCAGAGTTGTTCGTCCACGCCTGATTGGAGGTGACGTTGATACCTTGCGGTGCTGCGACTCCAAAAATCACCGGGCCCGAACCAGAAGTCATCTGAATACCGCTAGACCCCACATTCAGGCGGTTGTTGCCTGTCCCGGATGTGAGCGTAAGTGAACCCGTGTTACTCGCACCGAAACTCAAGCCGCCAACGAAATAGTTGTTCACCGCGGTCGGCGCGAAGGAGTAGGTGCTCGAATTAAAAGTGGCGATGTCGGCGTTCGCGGCGGTGCCACCGGAAGCGGTGCCATCCGCCCAGTTGGTGCCCGTGGCCCACGTTGCCGAAGTGCCGCCGGTCCAGGTGCCATCGGCGGCGTCGACAGCGGGCAGAGCGGCGAGTAAGCTGAGGGTGATGGCACAAGGGAAGGCTTTACCGGGGAAGCTGGAGCGGATGGGTTTCGATTTCATGAGGTTTCCGTGGGTGGTTTTTGTGGATTTGAGTTCGAAGCGTTTCAAATAGAGCCGAAATGCATCTGATGCTCTTGTTATATCACCGAGCAGGCCGGGAATCTTGGACACAAGATTTGGTTTTTTTCCGTCGAGCGAATTCAGATGGGTGGCTTGTGCCAGCGCCAAGGTCACGGAACCCCCTGACTGGAAAGCCGGGTGCGGGAACGAGCGCTCCGACTGAGGAGCTTGGATCAGTCGCTGACGGAGAACTGGTAGATGGTGCGGGTTTGATAGGTTTTGCCGGGTTTGAGAATGGTGTTGGGGAAGTCCGGGCGGTTCGGGCTGTCCGGGAAGTGCTGGGTTTCCAGGCAGAGGGCGCATCGCTTGGCGTAGGGGCGGCCGGATTTCCCGATCAGGGAGCCATTGAGAAAGTTCGCGGTGTAAAGTTGTAATCCCGGTTCCTCGGTGAAGACCTTCATCATCCGGCCGCTGGTTTTCTCGGAAAGGGTGGCGGCGAGCTGCAACGGAGCGCCGGGTTTCTTGTTGAGGACGAAGGTGTGGTCGTAGCCGCTGCCACGGGTGAGTTGTTCGTTCTGTTGGTCGATGTCGTGGCCGACGGTCTTGGACTTGGAAAAGTCGAACGGGGTGTCGGCGACGGGCGCGATGTCGCCGGTGGGGATCGAGGTTTCGTCGATCAACAGCATGCGGTCGGCATGGATGACGAGCTCGTGATCGAGCACCGATTCGGAGCCTTCGCCGGCCAGATTGAAATAGCTGTGGTTGGAAAGGTTGACGGGAGTCGCCCGGTCGGTGGTGGCCTGGTAGTCGATGATGAGTTCGTTTTGCTCCGTGAGCGTGTAGGTCACGCTGGCGTCGAGGTTACCGGGGTAGCCTTCCTCGCCATCGGGGGAAAGGTGGTGAAACCGCACGCTGTCTGGGGTTTGCGACGCGTCCCAGAGGACCTTGTCGAAGCCGATGGTGCCGCCATGGTTGTGGTTCGGGCCACTGTTTTTTGCGAGTTGGTGGGTGACGCCATCGAGGGTGAAGTTTCCGCCGGCGATGCGGCCGGCATAGCGGCCGAGGGTGACGCCGAGGTAGGGCTTCTTCTCCGCCGTGCGGTAGGAATTCACGGCGTCATATCCGAGCACGACATCCGCCACGGTTCCGGCGCGATCCGGCACCTTGAGGGCGGTGAGCCGTGCGCCGTAGGCGGCGAGGCGGACTTCCATGCCGTTGGCATTCTTTAGAGTGAATTGCGCGTTCGGATCGGATTCGGCATTTGCAGGGAAAATGGATGCTCCGACCGCAAGGGTGATGGCGATCACCACCCCTCCGATCCGAGCCGGTTTACAACCACCTAGTTGATGGCGTGTGTCATCCGCGTGCGGAAGAAGTTTGAAGAAATTTACAAAGGATTGAGTGATCATGGCAGAATCCGGAGAGGAGCGTCCGCGACGCTGGGAAAAAGCCCGCTGGCCTTGTCGAGGGTCCGGCGGGCTTTAAAAGAACTGCACGGCTTGGGGCCGGGTTCTGAATGCCCTGGAGTCGTTACTCCGCGGAGACGCGTAGGAAGAGTTTGGCATCCGTGAGTGGCGCTCCCGGCAGGGTGACGACCACGGTTTGATTGCCATTTCCGTCAACGGCCCCTGAGGCTTGGTTGGCACTTGCCGAT
>JBIPMR010000310.1:0-5021 GCA_044369025.1 Luteolibacter sp. | reverse complement strand
ACCGACACACCGCGCCGCAGGCCACCGAAACACCGGGCCGCAGGCCACTGATTCACCGATGAAACACCTCATCATCAGCCTCATCCGCACGGCCGCCGCCATGTATGTGAAGGCGCGCGGGGGAGTCATCGGCCGCGACGTCATCCTCAACGGCTTTCCTACCATCCGCCGGAAGGGTAGCGGTCGCGTCATCATCGGCGACGGCGTTACCCTCAACACCGCCCGCTGGTCGAATTGGCTCGCGACTTCAGGTTCGATGATGCTCAGCGTTGAAGATGGAGCGGTTCTTGAGTTAAAACGCGGCTGCGGCGTTTCTGCCTCCCAGATCATCGCCAATGTAGGCATCGAGATCGGTGAGGAGGCGCTGATCGGTGCCGGCTGCCTGCTGTGCGATTCGGACATGCACGAGGTTCCCCTCGGTTCCGGCAAACCGATCGCCATGGCCCCGATCCGCATCGGAGCCCGCGCTTTCATTGGAGCCCGCTGCATCATCCTGAAAGGCGTCACCATCGGCGAAGGCGCAGTCGTCGGGGCAGGTTCGGTGGTAACGCGCGATGTGCCGCCGCGTTCCACAGTTACGGGAAACCCTGCGAAAATCAAATCTTAATTGATTGACAATCAAGCGAAACGCGAATGTAAAAGGCCTTGCGTTTCGTAAGATGCTATTTACGTATTCGTCATGGCAGCGAACCGCCCAAGAATCGCGGTATCCAATAAATTTTCTATCGCTTCAAGATGGGTAAGTTTTATTTATAAATGTCAATTTATCACAAAAAAGTTAACCGAAATTTGGTCTTTTTCTGTAAGCAATCCTTGTCCTTTTAAAATCATGAAGAAACTGGTCAAAAGAATTACAAACAGCCGACACTGTTGGTTCTTACACGGACTCCCCTATCCGTCCCGGGCTTCCGCATTGTTTTCGATTCGCAGTCATACGATGACATGGCCGACGAGAGCAAAAGTCTTGTGGGACGCCTGTCGTAAAGCACTTGTCGACGGAGTCGAAGGCGATTTCGTCGAATGTGGTGTATGGCGCGGTGGTTCAGCCGGGCTGATGGGTCTTGTCTTGCGAGACTTTGATATAACCAGTTGTCGCAAGCTCCATCTCTTCGACTCTTTCGAGGGACTGCCGGAGCCGAGGGAAGAGGATGGGGAAAGAGCAGCAGAATACAGCGGTGGCGTCAGCTCGGGGGAGCTGAAAAGCGTCCACCAGTGCGAGGCGGGTATTGAGGTGGTCGAAAACTTTCTTTTTGAGAAGCTCGGGCTGTCCAGGAATGATATTATTTTTCATCAAGGATGGTTTCAGAATACGCTGCCAAGTCTCGGTGAGGCACCAAAGAAGATCGCCGTGCTCCGCTTGGATGGCGACTGGTATGAATCGACGATGGTTTGCCTTGAACACCTCTACGGCCGGGTCGCGGCGGGAGGGGTAGTTATACTTGACGATTACTACTGCTGGGAAGGTTGCCAGAAAGCGACCGACGAGTTTCGGGCAGCCCGTGGTGTTAAAGAGCCCTTGGTTCGCATCGACAACGAGGCCGTCTATTGGATCAAAACGAAGTAATCGCCGAGTCTTGCTGCATCGGGAACAACCTCGGAATCAAGAGATAATTCGGATGCCAAGCACCCTCGTCGTCCTGTCCGAAACCTTGCCGCTCGGCGGCACGGCCACGTTCGTGATGAACTTGTGCCGCGGCATGAGCCGTCGCGAGGACTGGCAATGCGTGGCGGCGGGATTGCGCGGGCTTGACGAGATCGGCGCCCAGATCCGCAAGGAAGGCCTGCCGGTTCTGGCTCCGCATGCCGCGGCCGTCCTCCACGAGGAAAGGATCGAGGATCTTTACCGCCAGTGCGCGCTGCTTCAACCGCGGGCCGTCGCGGCGGGTCTCGGGTCCGGCTCCTTTGATTTCCTCCGCTATGTTCCCGACGGCTGCCTGCGCGTTGGGATGATCCAGAGCGACGACGAATGCGTTTACGATCTGGTGGAGAGTTATTTGCCGTGGATCGACATCGTGGTCGGGGTTTCCAGCGAGATCTGCCGCAAGATGCTAGGGCGGCTGGGGAACCGTACGACGCCGGCGGTGGTGGCACAGGCCTACGGGGTGCCGATGCCGGAGAATCCCGCCTGCATTTCCTCGGGCGGGCCGCTCAGGGTGCTCTTCCTGGGCCGGGTGATCGAGGCGCAGAAGCGCGTGGGATTGATGGCGCGGGTCATGAAGCGGACCTTGGCCGAGGTCCCGGAGATTCGCTGGACGATCGCCGGCGATGGTCCGGAATTGGGCGCGATGCAGGCGGAGTTTGCCGCGGAGCCGGATCGGGTGCGCTTTCTTGGCAATGTCCCCTATGCCCAAGTGCCGGGAATCCTGCCGGAACACGACGTGTATTTCCTCTGTTCCGACTATGAAGGGCTGCCGCTCTCGCTGCTTGAGTCGATGGGTGCCGGCCTGGTGCCGGTCGCCAGCGATTTACCGAGCGGCATTTCGGAAGTGGTGAACGATGGGAATGGAATCCGTGTCCCGATCCACGATGAAGATGGCTATGTGGCGGCGCTAATCCGGCTGTCCCGCGATCCGGAACTCCGCGCCGCGATGTCCGTCCGGGCAAGCGAGGAAGTCCGCGAAAGCCACTCCACGGACGCGATGGTGCGGCGTTGGGTCGAGATGCTGGAGGCCCAGTTGCCAGACCGGCTTCCGTCATGGAACACCACTTGCACGGCGACCGCCCCGAAGGAACTGGACGGGAATTGGCAGTTCAGTCCGCCCATGCGGCCGGTGCGACGGCTCTTGAAGCGGATGTTCCAGTAAACTTCGATACCCCTTGTCGCGAAGAATCTCCATCGCATTCCTGGCCGTCGCCGGATGGGCTGTTGCCCAGACGCCGGTCGAAATCCATTCGCTTGCCGTTACTCCGGACAGTGGGGTTGTGCTCGATTGGTTCGCGGAACCTGGAAAGTTCTACGATCTCGAAACCTCCGACAATCTCACCGACTGGTTTCCCGCCGAGGGTTTCCCGCGCGGCGGCACCGGTCCTCTGATGCAGGCGTCGCGGGAGTGGCGGGCGCGGGAGTTCTACCGCGTGGCCAGCGCTGCGACCGCTACTGCCTTCTATTCGCCGGAAGTCATGAGCTACCGGCAGGCGACCGGGATCACCCTTGAGGCTGCGGCCGAGATCGACCATTTCCTCCGCTTGCTGAGGATCGCCGGGGTGGAGCCCGCCTTTCTTTGGGTCGGGGGCACCCGTTACGGCTCGATCTCCGGAAACACCGCGCATGCGGTAATCGGCGGCAGCGGCACGGTTACCGGCACCCTTGGTGCCCGGGGCGAACGCCACGAGACTTTCTCGGGCGGGCAAACGATCCGCTTTGCCAATCCTTTGCGCACGGGCTCGCAGAAGCGTGTGGGCTACTTCGCGGGAGCCGCCCCGTCAACGGCTGTGGGTGTCGGCCAACTCATGAGCGGGGGATCGGTGACAAATCCCCGCGGTCCCTCGCTTTCCGCGGCCTGGGGCGGCGGAAATTTCCGGGTGTTCAGTGAATCCGGCGTGCCTTTGAATCATTCCGGTTTCGGTGGGTACGCCAAACCCGGGGCCTTCCTCCCCTTCATCGGTGGTGCCTATGACGGCTTCTACTCGGTGCTTTGTGGGATCGGCAAATCCGCCGGCAGGAGCGAAAACCCCCTTCGGTATCGCGGGATGCCCCAGGACCTCTTTCCAGGCAATGAATTCGTCAACGACCAGCCGGACCTCGCTCTCGGTGCCGACTTCTTGGGAACCCTGCATTTCGCCGTCGCCACCGCCGCCGATCTCACCGACAACGCCCGCGCCTACGAACTGGTGTCGATTCCCAAGCGTTGCGGTTTCGGCCCCTATGGCGTCCAGACCGCGGTTGCCTTTCTCGGGGACTCCATCACCTACGGCTACAACCATCACGTCTGGGACTCCGACGGCCAGATGCCCCCTCATAAGGCGGGTGGCCAGTGGAATCGCCAAGCCCTGGGCCTCCTCGGCAATGACACCGGGGAAGCGACCGGGGCGCAGATTAAATACTTCGAAGGAGGTACCCGCCACGCACTCGATTCAAGGACTTGGGATCACGTTTTCTACATTTGCGGCTCCGGCGGACATTACGCCGAGTCCAGTCATGTAACCCAGAACCCGCTCACTCAGGAAGCGAAGAACCGGATCGATGCCTGGGTTCGCGAGTATCATGAGAAGATCGCCGTGCCCGCAGCGGAGACGGGGGCGTCCGTGGTTCAGATGACGTACATCTACGGGTGCCCTGACAAGTTCTCGTCCGTGATCAATCCGGAGATCTACCGCGCTTTCTCGGATCATTTCGTCTCTACCCAGCGGCAGTATGCCTTGAGCGCCGGTTTCCCGATCTTCGATGTTTACATGATCCCGCAGCTGCACGCACCGCTGGCTGACTTCTACCGTGACACGATCCACCCGAACGGGGCGGGGAACCGCCTGATCGCCCAAGAATTCGCGGCAACGGTGGCGAATCCGGGCAGCCGTATCCCGCGGTCCCTCACCCGGCCGGCGATCACAGGCACAGCGAAACAAGGGAGCACCCTCACGGCGACGCGCGGGTCCTGGGCCTTCACGCCCGCAAGCTACGGCTATCAGTGGATGCGCGGCGCGACGGACATCGCGGGAGCGACATCCGCGACCCGCGTTCTCCAGGCCGCGGATGTCGGCTCGAATCTTTCCTGCCGGGTCATCGCATCGAACATTCATGGGAGCGCCGAGCGGACCTCCGGCCACACCGCGAAAGTCGCTCCATGAGACTGGCCGCGACACCGGAACTGCTGGTCGTCATGCCCGCCTACAATGAGGAGGCAGCCATCACCCCGGTGGTCGAATCCTGGTTCGCGGCACTGGATCGGGTGGTGGGGAACTTCGTGCTGCGGGTCATTGATGATGGATCGAAGGATCGGACCCGGAGAATCCTCGAAGATCTTCAGCCCAAGCTCGGCCACCGGCTTGAGATCCTCAGCCGCCCCAACCGCGGCCACGGCCAG
>JBIPMR010000309.1:0-5028 GCA_044369025.1 Luteolibacter sp. | reverse complement strand
CGCTCGTCCTCACCAACGTCGTTGTATAACTCATGTGGTAACGAGTGGTGCATGACCTGTCGCTCGTCAAGAATTTTTCTCCACGTGGATTGAAACATCCCGGACAAACCGCGAGTAAGGTCCCGCCATGCACTCGATCAAACGCGCGTTTTTCTGGCTCTCCGGGGCCGGCACCGAGACTCTCGAAAAATGCCCGGCTTGGGAGCAGCGCAAATACGTCGCGTTCGGCGCCACCGTGCTCGTCCCCTGTGCGTTTGCCTTCATCGCCTGCGCCTACGCCCTGTCCACGCTCACCGACAACGCCCGCGTCATTTACCCGGTCGCCACGGTGTGGGCGTTCATCATTCTAACGATCGACCGCGCCCTGCTTGCCGGCTACCGCCCGTATATGTCGATTTTCCGCAAGCTCTCGCAGTTTTCGCTGCGCATCGTCGTCGCGGTGCTGATGGGCATCACGATTGCGCACCCTCTGGTGCTGTTGCTGTTCCGCGACACGATTTCCTCGGTGATTGAAAAAGACCGCGCGGCGGAAATCGAGGTCGTCCGCGCCGGTTTCGACAAGGAAAAGGAAAAGGTCCGCAAGCAGGTCACCACCCTCGAGACCGCGCTCGCCGAGCAACGGCAGCGCTGGAATGAATCGTTCCAGGCGAAATTCATCCTCCAGGAAAACGAGGACGCCGGCTCGGCCATTCCGGGCCTCACCGCCGCGCAGCAGACCGAACTCAAGGCCGCCATCGATGAAGGCACCGCGCCCTTCCGCGAGCGGCTTGCGGTGGTGGAAAAACAGAGCGCCGAGGTCACGCCGCAATACACCAAACTGCAAACCGAGCTCGGTTTCTGGCAGGCCGAGTTCGAACGCGAGCTCAACGGCCAGCGCTCCGGCCTCGCCGGCGAAGGCCCGCGCGCCCGTTCGATCCGCTCCGACCAACTCGAACCCCGCCGCGAGGAATCCAAGCGCCTCGGTGGTTTGCTCGAACATCTCACCGCGGAAAAAGCCAGCCTCGAAACCCAGTCACGCCAGGCCGAGGCCGCCGCCATCGGTTTGTTCGAAACCAAACTCGCGGAAATCGCCCTCGCGAACAAAACCGAGGCCGAACGCGTTGCCGGCCTCAAACAAAAGGTGGAAAATGACCAGGCCGAACAGTTTGTCACCCAACAAAACGCCCTGCGCGATACCATCAAGCAGCAAATCGACACCCGCCTCGTCGAACTCACCCGCGTCCAGGGCGAGCTCGCCGGCGTTGCCACCGAAGAGGTGAACCGCATCGACGCGATGCGCGCCGAACCCCGCCGCGACATCCTCACCCAGACCCTCGCGCTGCACGCGCTTTTCCTGGCAGGAAACGAGGGCGGCCAGTTCGCCTTCTACACCTACATCGTGCTGACGGCGCTGTTCATGCTCGTCGATACCATCCCGCTGATCGTGAAATTTTTCACCAAACCCGGCCCCTACGACACGCTGGTGGACCGCGACGAAATCACCTTCGACACCGAGCACCGCGCCTTCCGCCAAAGCCGTGTCCGCTACATGGACCAGCTCGCCACGGGCAACCTCATCGCCGTCACCCGCAATCCGGGCCTCGAAGCCGCGCTGCTCGATGGCGTCGAACACACCCGCGCCGCCCGCGAGTTTCTCGACTCGCTCACCGAAATGGAAAGGTCCTTCGCCGAGAAAATGAAGCTCGAAGAACAATCGATCGGCGTCGCGGAGAGCGACAAACGCACCGCCCTCGAAGCCATCAAAAAGCGCTTCTACGACGACCTCCATCACCGCATGGAAATCTTCTTCACCACCCGCCACGCCTGAGGAGCGGCGGAATCTTTCCGCCGTCGTCCATGAGATGACCATGATTCGCGGATTTCCTCCATAGGCAGGGCGGATAGATTCCGCCCCTCCTTGAGTTTCCAATTCCTGATCGACGTTGCCGGTGCAAGCTGGATGCTCCGGCCGTGTTCACTTACAGCAAATTGGTGCAAGCGGGGATTGCCGCCGTCAGTTATCTCGCCGCCGTCGATTCCGAATCCCGCCTCGCCGGCAGCGCTGAAATCGCCGAATCCCGTGAAATCTCGCGCACGCTGGTCGCGAAGATCCTCACGATCTTGTCTCGCGCCGGAATCGTCGCCGGCACCCCGGGGCCCTCCGGCGGCTATCGCCTCGCGCGCCCGGCGGGGGAGATTTCGCTGTTGGATGTGGTGAGCGTTTTCGAGGACCTCGACAACCGGGTGATGTGCCCGTTCGGGCCTAACTGGTGCGCTCACGGCCGCATTGCCCGCTGCACGACAAACACTTGGAAATGCACGAGAAGGTGCTCGAGGGTTTGGCTGCGGAAAATTTCGCGCAGTTTGAAAAAACCGCGGGTTCCTGATCAATCGCCGCGCGGCCCCATCGAGTTCCGCACGTGGCACCAACCGCCGGCCCAGCTGACTTTCAAATCCACCTGATAGAGTTCGCTGAGTCGGGTGGAAGTCATGATTTGCCGCTTGTTTCCATCCGCGAAGATCCGGCCCTCGCGCAACAGGATCACGCGCCCGATCTCCGGCGGGATTTCTCCGGGATGATGGGTGACGAGCACCAGGTCCCGGCCGTGATGGAGCAGCGAGCGCAGGGTGCCGGTCAGGGTGAGGGCCGCGGCGAAGTCGAGCGCGGTCGATGGCTCGTCGAGCACCAGCACTTGCGGCTGATGGACCAGTGCGCGGGCGACCAGGATGCGCCGCCGCTCGCCGGATGACAGCCTGCCGAAATCACGGCCGGCCAGGTGGCCGACGCCGAGCATCTCCATCGCGCTTTTGGCGTGGGATTTTTCCGCTGGGGAAAACCGCATGTCGCGCGTCCGGCCGTAAGCGCCGCGCAGCGAGGAGAGCACCGCATCACAGGCCAGATCATCGGGCCCGAAGCGCGCCACCTCTTCCGGCATCACCACGCCGATGCGATGGCGGATTTCCTCCAGCGACCACAATTCCTCGCCAAACAAGCGGCAGTGCGATTGCGGATCCGCCTCCGGCCGGACTTCGCCGGTGAGCAGTTTGAGAAACGAGCTTTTGCCCGCACCATTCGGGCCGAGAAGCGCAACGCTCTCGCCGTGCCGCAGCGTCAGCGAGAAGTCGCGCAGCGCGAGGGTTTCGCCCCGCCAAACCCGGGCGTTCTGGATCTCGAAAAATGCGTTGGCCACCGCCCCATCACGCAAAACACCGGGCCGATGGGCGAGAAGATTCGGCGGGCTTGGAAAGGCGCTGGCGATCCATGGCCAGTTTGGTGGCAATTCGGCACCGATGTTGCTAAGCAGAGGCACAAACCATATGTCGATCCACGTCGCCCTGCATCACCGCACCAGTTATCGATACGAACGCCCCATCGGCCATGGCCCTCACGTGGTGCGCCTGAGACCGGCCCCGCATTGCCGCTCGAACATCCTTTCCTACAGCCTCAAAGTCGGCCCCGATGAACATTTCATCAACTGGCAGCAGGACCCGCAGGCGAATTACCTCGCGCGCCTGATGTTTCCCGAGCCGATGGCGCGGCTGGACATCGAGGTGAACCTGGTCGTCGAGATGGCGGTGCTCAATCCCTTCGATTTCTTCCTCGAACCGAGCGCCGAAGAGTTCCCGTTCAACTACGATGCCGAGCAGGCGCACGAGTTGGCCCCCTTCCTCAAAGTGGAAACACCCGGCCCGTTGCTTGCCCAACTGATCGATCGTTTCAAAGGCAAGACCGGGCGCACCATCGACGTGATGGTGGAAATGAATTCCGCGCTGCAAGCGGCGGTTGCCTACAAAATCCGCCTGGAGCCCGGCGTGCAGTCGTCTGAGGAAACCTTGGAATTGGCGTCCGGCTCGTGCCGGGATTCCGCCTGGTTGCTCGCCACCCTGCTGCGCCACCTCGGGCTCGCCTCGCGGTTTGTCTCGGGCTATCTGATTCAATTGAAACCGGATGTGAAAGCGCTCGACGGCCCGGTGGGCACCGAGGTCGATTTCACCGATCTCCACGCTTGGACCGAAGTCTATCTGCCAGGTGCCGGTTGGATCGGTTTTGATCCGACCTCCGGCTTGCTGGCGGGCGAGGGGCATCTGCCGCTGGCCTGCTCGCCGGACCCGTCGAGCGCCGCGCCCGTCACCGGTGCCGTCGAGCCGTGCGAATCAGTGATGGAGCACGAAATGACCGTGACGCGGATTTATGAATCGCCGCGCACCACGCTGCCCTACACCGACGCTCAATGGGCGGAAATCCAGAACTGCGGGCAGCAAATCGATGAGGATCTCAATGCCATGGACGTGCGCCTGACCATGGGGGGCGAGCCGACGTTCATTTCGATGGATGATTTCGATGGCGACGAGTGGAACACCGCGGCGACCGGGCCGACCAAGCGGCTTCTATCAGGCCAATTGATCAAGCGCCTGCGCTCCGGGTTCGCACCCGGCGGCTTGTTGTTTTACGGTCAGGGAAAATGGTATCCCGGCGAAATGCTGCCGCGCTGGTCGCTCGCCTGTTATTGGCGCAAGGACGGCCACCCGATCTGGGAGGACGTCTCACTCATCGCCGATGAATCCGTCGATTACCACTACGATGCGACCCACGCCGAGCGCTTCGGCAAGGCGCTCGCCGAGGCGCTCGGCGCGGAGCCCAAATGGCTCATTCCCGCCTACGAGGATGTCTTTTACTACCTCTGGCGAGAACGCCGCCTGCCGACCAATGTGAATGCGATTAAATCCAACTTGAAGGACAAGCTCGAGCGCGATCGCTTCGCCCGCTTGTTCGATCAAGGGCTCGACGAAGTGGTGGGATACGCGCTCCCGCTCGAACGCCGGACCACTCGCGACGGCCGGCGATGGACGAGCGGGCCGTGGTTTCTCCGCGATGAAACGCTCTATCTGTTACCGGGCGACTCGCCGATGGGTTACCGGCTGCCGTTGGATTCGCTGCCGTGGGTGAAGGAAGCGGAATTCCCGTGGCACGTCCCGCAGGATCCCACGCGCGAACTCGCCCCGCTGCCGCCCCACCCGGGCGGCGTGATCGCGCTGCAGCGCCGCGAG
>JBIPMR010000904.1:0-5033 GCA_044369025.1 Luteolibacter sp. | reverse complement strand
CTTGTCGTCCCTGGCCTTCTCCTTGTGCTTGTCGTTGGCTTTTTCTTTTCTCTCACGGCCCTTTTGAACTGGCAGCGGGGCGGCACGACTGCGTTTTGTGGCAACTCGCTGAAGAGCGGTGCGTCGGGACAATTTCTTCGCCGATGAGGCTGACGAACACGAAGACTGACTCGAACTCGACCGGGTCTTTACCTTCTTCTTGGCGGGGGTGTCCTTCGACGGGGTGTCCTTGCGTGCATTTCCTTGTTTTGCATCTGCTTGTTTTGCTGGGGGAACTCCACCGTTGAACAGCAAGCTCGATAGACCTGATAGGCCTGATCCCGCGATAAGCTGCAAGGCCATCTGGGTGGCACGTATGTCGTACTGCATTGGTGTCTCACCAGGCTGCAGTCCAGGCACGTGCTGTAGACAATGGGCTTGTGGCGGCGGCTGAGCTGGTAGCCCAAGTTGCGCTTGAGGATGTAACTGTAGCTGGCCATGCTGCTCCATTGCGCCGAAGTGTCCTTGCCCAGTGCCCAGGAACTGCAGTGGAAACTGCGGTGGGCAATTGGGCTGACCGCCCGTAGCCGCTCCTGGCATTGGCGGGCCTTTTCCGCCTCCAAAGGCATTGCCGCCCAGGTTAGAGCCAGTAGCCAAGCTCGGCGTCTGCAAACCGGCTGCCGCCAGTGCTGCTGCAACGGTAGTAGCAACCGAATCCTTAATGGCAGCGGCGTCCGCCTTCTGCTTTTGCTCAGCCTCCGCGTTCCGGTAGCTCTGTAGGTCGCGCCCCAACTCGTCGGCCTTGTCTTTCATGCGATAGTAGGCACTCCATGCGGCGTTCTTCTGCTCCGATCCCCCTGTGCTGCCAGGGTACCTTGCTGGTGACCGTGAGCGGACACGTCCACGCGACGGGGAGCGGCGGCACGAGGCACCACAGGGGGCGTGATCCACCACGGCGACCAAATCCATTTCGACCTCCTTCACGCCGATCGCTGCCACGATCGCTCCCACGGTCGCTGCCGTCTTGACGGCGGCCGTTACCACGTCCGCGATTGTCACCATCATTTCCGCTCCCCTTCGGCATGACTGCGCACGTAAGCACGGGCTGTAGGTGTACTCCAAGATAACCAAGGTGTCCGTGTGGGCCGAGAAGTCCTTTGCACCGCACGGCGCTACGCGCTCTGTCGGCACGAACAAGTACTGGCACAGGATGCTGCACGCCACTGCGGTCCACGTCGTCGAAGAAATACAAAACCTCGCTGCGGTGCAGAAGGCGGTAAAACCACTGCGGCGCTGCACTTGCTTTTAAGCCAAAATGGTTAAGGACCGACTTCAAGTTGATGCCAGTGTGGCTGTAATGCCCATATCCAGCATTTGCAACGGCTGCACCACTGGAAATTGTGGTTTTCCCGGGAGCTTTTAGAAACGCGCTGATTGTTGGCCATTTGGCACATGAAGCACCAAGACAGCCCTGTGGCCCAATGATCGAGTGCACCAAGAGAGTTCCTTGCCAGCTCCATGGATCGAAAGTGCTGAACATGAATTTTATTGCATCCGGCACACTGAATTGACCATATGGTACGTGTCCACCGACAACATGTACTGAAATGTTTGAGTTCTTGGTGGTTTCCTGTCCATACGACCAACATGGGACCGTCAGTAACCAGAAAGTCAGAACGACCCGCAAGCGCAGCGAACATGCGATATACACAACCATACTGGGCAACGGGGTGCACAATATCCATGATGTAGAGTGACACGCTCGCCAGCCGATATGGCTGTGGACGAGACCCCCGGCGATGGTGTACATCGACACACTGCAACTAGCAACCCCCGTCATGAAGTGCGTCTCCCGGGCAATGTCCAAGGTAATGCACCGGGAAGCATAACCAGTAGCATATGGGCAACAACACGAGCAATATCTATGTAATACCCTTTCCTGCTCTGAGCGCGGCGCAACAGTGACGTGGCTTGAGGCAACAACCTTGCAATTTTCCTTTCTAACTGCTCCAGATTGCACGCCAGCCCAAACGACTGCATAGCTGCGCAGCCCACGTTGCGAGGAGGTCCATGCTGTAAACTGAGGCCGTGTACATCCGTTGCTGCGCGGCTCCTTCTGATATGCCCATATAGGCGCATAGTTCTCTCCCTGTCCACCATAATCTCTGGAGGCCGTCTCGCAGGCCGTTCCGATGAAGTGCGACCAAGTGGTTCGAACACACTTCTGCGGGCCATCCCGGCGTTTTCCTGAACCTGGGGAACGGTCTTCTGCCCGGTTTTCTCGGCTTCGCGTTGACTGAAAGTACGCATTGGAACGAAGGTCTCGCAAGGTGTATGATCTCCCGCTCAAGGATTTCGTACTTCCCCACTGGCGCCGTGCCCAATGGAACCATGAGAAGCTGGTGAGGGAGGGATCTTCGCCATGTTTTGTACTTGTACTCGGTGGGGTCGTGTCCTGCTGCAAAGCTGGCACGTAGATGTTCGCGAAAGCGGGCCGCCATCCCTGCCCACTGTTTCCGTCCAGCCTCACGGGATGACAGCGTTCGTCCCACATACCATGTCTGGGAGCCCTCATCGAGTACGGCATACACAATGCCCATGCCTGGGATCTTTCCGCGTACACACAGCATGAGGTACTCAAC
Source organism: Luteolibacter sp. (assembly GCA_044369025.1). Classification (GTDB taxonomy): domain Bacteria; phylum Verrucomicrobiota; class Verrucomicrobiia; order Verrucomicrobiales; family Akkermansiaceae; genus Luteolibacter. The sequence goes on along the minus strand of JBIPMR010000904.1, from coordinate 2,412 downwards.
GCTGAAGATCCACGGTTGTCCATGTAGTTGCCACGTCCACAATGCTTGTTGACAAGCCGGCGGGAGAGTCCGTAATACATTCCTGAACGTAATTTTGAACTGCTGTCTCCGTGCACGGTGCACAAAGCACGCCAAAGTAGCCGTCGACACCAGCGACCACCAGCCAGCACCTCCGGCCCTGCTGCGCTTCCCTTCTGCAGGGAATATCCTTTGCAGTGCCGCGGCATACACACGGGCCCAAGCGACACCATCTGCTTCAGGGGCTCCATCAAGTAACCATCGCTGGCAACACACTTGGATTGCATTGATGCAGCCATCTTCGCTAAATACATGTAGCTGTAGAAGGTCGCGTACTGATAGCCCGAGGTGTCGTAAACATCTTCGCGCAAAGGCCGGGAAGTTACAGCAGAAGATTGCATCGTCCTCGTCTGTGCTGGCCAGATATTCCAAGGCTGACAATGCCGCTGCCATGTCTGCACTCCTTCTGTGGGAAGATCAAAACGGACACAATATGAAAAGATGAAGTACGTGATAATGACGCCCAAGGGTCCGCTAATGTGACGCAGAGGGTGAACTGTACGATATTTGGCTATCCGCCCGCCGATTCCTTTCGGGCCGGTACTAGGCGGTGAACTACACATGTGGTAGTCGTCTTTTCAATGTTTTTAACTGCTCGCTGCCACAATGCCGCCAATCACGACGCAATGGCTTCAAGCTGCGGCCACGGGGAGGCACTCTGCCACACACCTCCCGGTACCCTCGACTGGCTTGAGCGGGTTCGTGGCCCTCATGCCCACAGAAGAAGTGGGGATGCTGAGCCTCCAAGTTCATGAGCCCAAATGATTACGGACCAAGCTTGTAGTACTGAAGCAAAGCATCCCGGGTCTGAGTCTCAAGCTAGGGGTTGCGAGTTTCCGGTCCAAACCCCGTCGGAAATGGAAGTTCGATCAGTTTTGGAAGGTCCTGGAACTGGAAACTTCGCCCCAACTCGCGCTCTCGGCAATCAATCTGTAGTCTAGGCTACTCTGAGACACACCTACAACGACAAGCAAGGACATTGAGCAACAAGACCCACGCAAGGACAATGAACTGAGGTATAAAATAGTGCAGAAACGGCATGACAGCACACAACCTTGTTGCCACATCATCTTCATGCGTGCACACCATCAAGCAAGAGCGGTCGGTTACATAACATCGGCAAGTGTGGAACATGCAAACAGAGAGCAATGTAGGGACGTTAAAACAGAGCTAATTTGCAGACACACATGATCGCAATACATCCAAGGGGATGCCAACAGACGAGCTCTACACAGAGTCGTACAAATAGCCAGCCAGTGGCCACGGTGCTGCCAAGCAACTCGACAAACGAAAAGCTCCTCAAATCAAGTTCCCCACTGCTCTCTGGGGCCCGCTCTTGCTCACACACACACATGCCCGCTATATGCGGGCTCATTCTGTGGACTAACCATGCGCACAACACAAGGCAAACGAACGCTAGCGTCAGACGGCAACGGCGCCGATGCAACCAGCCCGTCCACTGCGAAGACGGAGAAAGATATAATGCCGCATCAGCGATCGAGTCGACCACAATGGCGGCGGGCAAGACTAGGCAGCCAAGCGCTGTACCCAGCCAATCATCAATCCAATGCGTCATCGCTAAGCCATTTCCGCAGCGTTGCGAAGGATCCGCGTCACTGTCAACAGCTTGCTTTCAAATCGCAGCGTAAGTTGGTGAGCCTTGCAGACCTCGTGCAACTGTTTGATCGAAGTGCGACTCGCAATCCATGCGGAAACCTCGTCAATTTCATAGACCTCCCCTTCTTGCGGCAACGGTGTCGGTGGCCTGGACCCATCATCTTCAATTGCCAAGAACGAGCAAAGCGAGTCGACCGCATTGTCCATGGGTGAGGGTGCTGCCGGAGGTGGTTCACGCGAAGGTCTACTCCGTCTAGACGACCTCACAGTACCACGTTCACTCGCACTGGCGTCTGCCACATGGCCACGACTTGAAGCCAGATCCAGCCTGCTGGATGTGGCACCTGATCCACGCGAAGCGGCGCCCGGCGAACGGCCACGTGCGACCGGCGAGCGGCCACGAGCCCCAGGTGAGCGGCCGCCTGCATCAGGTGAGCGGCCACGGCCGCGGCCCATATCTTTTGGTGGAGAGAATGATAGCGACCTGGGAGTCGAAGATGCTCCATCTTCGCTAGACAACTCCCGGTGCCGATCTGAACGTCGCCCGTTTTTCTTCGCCGACTTGACCTTGTCGTCCCTGGCCTTCTCCTTGTGCTTGTCGTTGGCTTTTTCTTTTCTCTCACGGCCCTTTTGAACTGGCAGCGGGGCGGCACGACTGCGTTTTGTGGCAACTCGCTGAAGAGCGGTGCGTCGAGACAATTTCTTCGCCGATGAGGC
>JBIPMR010000308.1:0-5040 GCA_044369025.1 Luteolibacter sp. | reverse complement strand
AGATGAACCGGCATCAAAATTCTCTGAAAGAAGGGTGCCGGAGCCTCCTGAGAATGTCGGGCTTGCGGAGACATCCAGCCGATAGTCCGTGGCACCGGCAACCGGATTCCAAGTGATGATGAAGCCCCCGGAATGGGGGTAATAGGTGCTGCCGAGCACGGGTGCCGCGGGTAGGGAACTGGTGTCAGGCAGAGTGGCGAGAACGAGTGAGGGGACTGGGTTATTCGTTTTGTAGTTGATGGGATTCCCGCTTGAGTAGGGGTAGATCTTGAAATGGTAAGTGGTGACAGCAGGCAGCCCGGTGAAAGCTGCGGCTTGCTGGCCGCTGGGGATCAGGAGGGTCGCGCTGCCATCGGCTAGATTGGTGTCCGCAGTCTCCGGCACCCCGTCGATGGGGGCGCTGATGTTAGGATTCGTGCTGGCCTTGATCAGATATCCGCTCGCGCCCGGTGGCGTGGCTGAGTCAGTCCAGCTCAGGCTGATCGAGGTCGTGGCCGGGGTTCCTGCGAAATTCGCCACATGACCTCCCGGCTCGGCGGGCGCGGTGACCGTGGGGATTTGAAAGTCACGAATCACCGCCATGTGCTGCATCCCGCTGGCACCACTGTCGCCGCTGCGCACGGGGCTAACGGCGGAAAGCGGGGTAAACACCCGACTGTCGAATACGAGTCCGTCCGGGTAAGTGAAGCTGTGGCCACCGATGACCACGGCGGTTTCCAAAGCATTCAAATCCGGGTCGGGCAGCACTTGGTCGTAGGGACTGGCTCGGGATGAATTGGTGCCGGTGTCGCCGTCCTGGTCGTCTGGCCGGCCGCTGGTGTTGACGATGCGGGAGAGGGTGCCCAGCGCGGACTCCGTAAAACTGTTGGTATTGAAGTCCCCGCCGACGACGAGATAGTCGGCGGCGGGGATGTTGGCTTGAATGAAGCCGACCAGGGCCGTCGCCTGGGCGTTGCGCTCGGAGGCGTTTGATGTTAGGAAATGCACGCTCACCGCCCACAGGTCCTTGCCGCCGGGGATGTCGATCCTCGCCCATACAAAGTCCCGGTTGCTGACCTGGGTGTCGATCCACTCTCCGGATTGCAGGATCGGGTAGCGGCTGATCACTCCATTGGGAATTTGCTCGTTGCCGCCCTCGCGGAAATAGCTGAATTCCGGGCCGAACGCGGTGTCCACCAAGCTGCGGAAATTCGTCGGGCTGTTGCCCGAGTAGTTGAACTCCTGGATCAGGACGATGTCCGGATCGAGTCCCTGGAAAATGCGGATTCCTTCACCCGGGTCATAGGACTGGTTGTTTCCGCTGGTGATATTCGCCGCCATGATGCGGATCACCTCGTCTGCTAGGACCGGGGAACCGCCCACGAGGGCCGCCAAAACGCAGCCCAGAAAAATTCGGGGAATCGCCACGGGGAAGGGTTTCACCGCAGGCACGATCCGAACCAACTTGCGAAAGCTTTGACCGTCGTGTCGCATCGAAGAATCCGGCGGTGCTATTTTCAGCGGATCAGGAAATAAACCGCCACCGCGAAGAACCCGAACCAGACACTCCATACCTGCGTCATGTTCAGCGCCCGCGCTCCGGACGACTCCGAGGGATCATCCGGGTGCCAGCCGAACAGATTTTCATACTTCACCGCCAGCCAGACCCCCAATCCGGACCAGGCGAGCAGAAAAAGGACGAGGGCGAGCTTGATGACAAGGATCATGGGGAAAATCGCCGGTTTTACGGCGGCGCTGCAGAACGTAGAGCCGCGCCATCGCGACTGACAACCCATTTCCCGACTTCGAGGATTTCAGCGGGTTTGTGCTTGTTGGAAATTCCGGCTGCCGCGCGCTTGGTGGGGTGGTTGACGCATTCCAAGAGCCGCTGAAAAAAAAGAGTGGGAGGCAGCTTGTCCAAGGTGCCCCCGCTTCAACATCTGGAAATGTTGCGCCGCAACGCGTGGATGATCCGCAACACACCCTGGGCGCCGCGCCGTTTGCAGGAAAACCCGCGGGCGTTTGATTGAGAGCGGCCGGCGTTGACGCGACCCGCCGCCGCCGTGAAGCTTGCGCGCATGAGTGAGCTGATTTTGGGAATCGATTTGGGGACGACAAACTCGGCGGTGGGAACCGTGGACTCCGGGTTTCCGATCCTGCTGGCCAACGAGGACGGCCGGCGCATCACGCCCAGCGCGGTTTACATCGGCCGCGACGGCGCGGTGGAAGTCGGGGCGAAGGCGCTGCGCCGCCGCACGCTGGAACCGGAGCGGGTGGTCACCAGCATCAAGCGGCTGATGGGCCGGCGGTTGAGTGAAGTGGAGGAAAATTTCCCGGTGGCGGTGGAGGCGGGTGCGGATGGGTTGCCGCGGGTGCTCGGCAAGACGCCGGAGGAGATCAGCGCGGAGATTTTGAAGGAAATGAAACGCATCGCGGAATGGCGGATGGGCGCGGAAATCACCCGGGCGGTGATCACGGTGCCCGCCTATTTCCACGACGCCCAACGCGCGGCGACCAAGCGGGCAGGGGAGTTGGCCGGGCTCGAAGTGGTTAGAATCCTGAACGAGCCGACCGCCGCCGCGCTGGCCTACGGACTGGACAAACTCGGCGAGCGGGCGCGGGTGGCGGTTTACGATCTGGGCGGCGGCACCTTCGATCTCTCGATTCTCGAAATGCAGGACGGCGTGTTTCAAGTGCTGGCGACCCACGGCGACACCCGGCTGGGCGGCGATGATCTGGACGCGTTGATCCTCACGGAAATCGCCCGGCGGGCGGGTATCGAGGAAATTTCGCGAGTCGAGAGAGTCCGCCTGATGGAAGAAGCGGAGCGGCTGAAGCTCGCGCTTTCCAATAACGACGAAGCGGTTTTCCGGGTGCCGTTTTACGAAGGCAGCCGCAGCATCGAGGAAACCCTCACCCGCGCCGCACTCGAAAAACTGGCGGCTCCATGGATCGGCAGAACGCTGCGGCATTGCCGGCAGGCGCTGGCGGACGCCGGCCTGAAAGCGGAGGATTTGAATGCGGTGGTGCTCGTCGGCGGCAGCACCCGGATGCCGGCGGTGCGGCGGGCGGTGGCGGAACTTTTCGCGCGCGAGCCGGACATTTCCCAGCACCCGGACGAGGCGATCGCGCTCGGGGCCACCATCCAGGGCGGCGTGATGAGCGGGGCGCTGCGGCAGATGATTTTGCTGGATGTGACCCCGCTGAGCCTCGGCATCGAGACTTACGGCGGGCTGATGAATGTGCTGATTCCGCGCAACACGACCATCCCCTGCAAGGCCGGCGAGATGTTTACCAACGCGGCCGACGGCCAGGCGGCGATGCGCGTGCGGGTGCTGCAGGGCGAGCGCGAAATGGCCAAGGACAACTGGGAGTTGGGCAACTTCGACGTCGGCTTTTCCCCCGCGCCGAAGGGCCAGACGCGGGTGGGGGTGCAATTCAAAATCGATGAAAACGGGATTCTCGAGGCGCTGGCGCGCGACGTCGCGACCGGAATCGACACGGTGGTGCGGATCGAAAGCGCGGCGGTCGACGTGGACGACGCCGCGGTCGAGGCGATGGTCAGCGAATCGGTGGAGCACGCGTTCGAGGACATGGCCGAGCGCGTGTTCACCGAAGCCCGGATGAAGGCGGAGGAACTGCTGCCCGCCGTGGAAGCGGTTTTAAATCAAGGCCTCGCTCTCGATGGCGAACGCGGGGAAATCGAAGCCGCCGCCGCCGCCGTCACGGCGGCGCTCGCCGGCGGGGCCGCCAACCCGCTCAAAGCGGCGGTCCAGCGCCTCGACTCGGCCACCGAAGCCCTGGCCGCGCGTTTGGTCGAGCAGGCGATGGACGCCGCGCTCGACCGCCAACTCGCCGGAGATTAGGGGGCATCGCCACTTGCAAGGACGGCTTTTCACCATCATACTCCGCACTCCCCCTAACACCTGATGAATCCCGCGCACTTTGATCCCAACAACCCGCCGCCGGAGCTTTCCCCGGGCGACTGTTGGGACGATACCGAGATCCTGGAAGGCCAGCCGGCTTCCACGATTTTGCCGCCCCGGCGCACCGCCGTTGAACCGGCGCCCGCGTCTGCGCCGGCAGCGTCTTCCGAGGGGCCGGACACCGGCTTTCGGATCGAGTCGAACCTCGCTCGCCGAAGCGATTCCGAAGATTTTCAACGGCTCGAGGTCCAGGAAATCAGCAGCGACGTGGTGCGTTTGGAACAGACCATCCCGGCCCCGCTCAAGGCTCCCAGGACGACCAAATTCATCGAACGCGGCAGCCGGGTCCCCGCCACCCGCAACCCGCGCGGCGAGGGGCACGAGTGGGGCTACTCCCAGCGTCAGTCGGTGCTTTGGATGGTGGGAATCGGCGGCGGAGTCATCGCGCTGGTGATCCTCGCGATGGTGCTGCTGCCGGGCATCAACGAGTCCAACGCCGTGCGCGAATTGCCAGCGGGGCGCAGCTTGAAAGTGGTCGAAGCCGAAGCCGTCGAGGGAATCGACGCGCTCAACCGGATGTTTGCGAAACAACCCGAAGCCGAACAGATTTTCCACCGCTACCTCCGCGTCGGCCTGGTTGGTGACGCGCTGCCGCTGCTGCGCGATGGCCAGAGCCACGAGGAAATCATCCGCCGCGAGTGGAAGCCGACGAGCGTCCCGGAGAACTGGCCGCCGGCGAAGGATTTCACCTGGCAGGTCGTCAAGTCCGGCGCTCACTACTGCGGGGTTTTGGAAGGCACGCTGTCGGATTTCACGAAATTCTCCGCCTACTTCGCCAACCAGGACGACCGCCTGTGGCTGGACTGGAAGGCGACGACCGGCTACAGCAGCGCAAGCTTCGAAAATCTGGCGAAAGGCACCGGCGACGCCCGCGAAATCCGCGGCTCGCTGGTTCCTTCGAATTTCTACACCGCCGTCTGGCCGGAGGCAGAATACCTTTCCTATCAGATGGTCTCGCCGACCGGCGAGACCGCGATCTGGTGTTACGCCAGCCGCCAGTCCCCGCCGGCGGGTGCGCTCAGCGGGCTTTTCCAGACTGGTGAAATCCTTCGCGAGACCGAGGGGCCGAAAAAGG
>JBIPMR010000307.1:0-5046 GCA_044369025.1 Luteolibacter sp. | reverse complement strand
TCACTCCTTATTACATCTGCGGCCCCACCGCCTCGGGCAAGTCCGCGCTCGCGCTCGAAATGGCGCGCCAGCTCGACGGCGAAATCGTCAATGCCGACGCCTTCCAACTCTATCGCGGACTCGAAATCGTCAGCGCCGCGCCGTCTCCGGAAGAATTCGCCCAAGTCCCCCATCATCTCTATGGCGTGTTGGATCCCGCCGTCTCCGCCAACGCACAGCTCTACGTCGATCTGGCAAAACCCGTCATCGCGGAAATCCAGTCGCGCGGCAAAACCCCGGTCATCACCGGCGGCTCCGGGCTCTATCTGAAATTCCTCACTCACGGCGCCGCCCCGCTGCCCACCGGCGACGCCGCGCTGCGCGAGGAGATGGACGCGCGCCCGCTCGATGAGCTCGTCACCCAACTCCAGCAGCTCGATCCGGTGGAGGCCTCGCGCACCGCCTTGCAAAACCGCCGCTTTGTCTCCCGCGCCCTGGAAATCTGCATCCTCAGCGGCGAAAAAGCCTCCGACCTCCGCGACGGCTGGGCAGCCAAAACCGCTGAAATTTCCTCGCAGCTGCGCGGCATCGTGATCCAGCGCACCCGCCCCGAGCTGCATGCCCGGATCGCGCAGCGCACCCGGGCGATGTTGGACGGCGGCGCGTTGGAGGAAGTCGCCGCGCTGGCGGGCTTTTCCGCCAACTTCGGCAAGGCCATCGGCTTCCGCGAAATCCAAGCGCTGTTAGCCGGAGAAATCGACCGCGCCACCTGTGAGGAACTCATCAACGCCGCCACCCGCCAATACGCCAAACGCCAGGAAACCTGGTTCCGCCGCGAAACGTGGCTGCAAGTCCGGCCCGCCTGAGCGTCAATCCTTGTCCTCCGCATCATCCTTGCGGCGCACCGCGTCCGCCAGCGCCTGCGAGGCGACGGGCAGCGTGATGAACAGCGCCCCAGCGCGAAGATCGATTTCAAAACCACATTGGGGGAGGGAGACGCGAGGCACCGGCCCGTCCGCCAGCGCCTGGCTGAGCAACCATCCGGCGATCAAAAACGGCACCAGCGAGAGGATCACACCCGCCGCCCGCGAGCCCGCCGCCTTCACCAGCGAAGGCGCGAGCAGCGCTGCCAGCAACGGAGCGGCGATGATCCAATAAGGTTCCATCAAAACGGGGGGGGTGACAATTTTCCGAGGCTGCGGATGCCTCACTACTCCACGCGCCGGATTTGGCACCCGCAAAAACAACCGAAGCGATCATGTGTCAAGGGCATGCGGCCACCGGGCCGACGCCAAAGCGCCAACTTCGCCTTGCCGTCGCTGCTCCCGCTGCATAAGACAGCCCGCGCCGCATTCATGAAATCCTTTTTCCTCGTTCTCCTGCTCTGCCTCCTCGCCCCGGATTTTTCGCTGGCGGCAGGTTATGAACCCCACTTCCCCGCACTCGCGGATGGCAACAAGCAATACGCTTCATTTCCCATCCCTGCGGAAAAGTATCCCGTGGTGGAGGGCGGGCTGATGGAGATTCTCAAATCCCGGATCGAGAGCGACCCCTTCAACGTCGCCGCAACCGTTATTTTCCTGCTGGCGATCATCCACACCTTCGCGGCCGGCTTTTTCACCAAGCTCGCCCACAAGTATGAGCACCTGCACGACGAGCAGCTCAAAAAACGCGGCGCCCGCGACGCGGAGCACCCGGACGGCGTGCCGGAAGTCTCGTTTCTCGGCACCATCTTTCATTTCCTGGGAGAAATCGAAGCGGTTTTCGGCCTCTGGGTGATCGCCCTCGCAGCTGCGGCGATCTACTTTCACTCGTGGTTGGATTTCCAACTTTACCTCAGTGAGGACCGGGTTTTCGTCGAGCCGGTATTCGTGGTGGTGATCATGGCCATCGCCGCCAGCCGCCCGGTGCTGCGCTTCGCGGAAGCCCTGATGGCCAGCGCCGCATCGCTCGGCAAAGGAACCCCCGCCGCTTGGTGGCTGAGCGTTCTGATCATCGCCCCCGTCCTCGGGTCGTTCATCACCGAGCCCGCCGCGATGACCATCGGCGCGCTGCTGCTCGCCAAGAAATTCTATCGGTTCAACCCGCCTAACATCCTCGCCCACGCCACGCTCGGGTTGTTGTTTGTGAATATTTCCATCGGCGGCACCCTCACCAACTTCGCCGCGCCGCCGGTGCTGATGGTGGCCTCCGTCTGGGAGTGGAGCACGCCATTCATGCTCCAGCATTTCGGTTGGAAAGCACTGATCGCCATCGTCCTCTCCAGCGTCGTTTATTTCCTGGTGTTCCGCAAGGCGCTGACCCGGGTGGCCGATCTGGCGGATGGCGTGGAGGACGGCAATTCGGACGCCGCTTCCTGGCAGGAGCGCGAAACCCAGATCCCGATCTGGGTGACCGCCGTGCATCTGGGTTTCCTCGCATGGACGGTCTATACCGCGCATTTCCCGGTGCTCTTCATCGGTGGGTTCCTGTTCTTCCTGGCCTTCATCATCGCCACCCGCCACCACCAGAACGAAGTCTCCCTGCGCAGCCCCATCCTGGTCGGATTCTTCCTCGCGGCGCTGGTCATCCACGGCGGCTGCCAGGCCTGGTGGATCGCTCCCGTGATCATGTCGCTCGGCGACCAGACGCTGATGCTGGGAGCCACGATTCTAACCGCCTTCAACGACAACGCCGCCATCACCTACCTCGCCGCGCAGGTCCAGGGCATCAGCGAAACCGCGAAATACGCCGTCGTCGCCGGGGCGGTCACCGGCGGCGGACTCACCGTCATCGCCAACGCGCCCAACCCCGCCGGGCAGAGCATCCTGTCGCGCTTCTTCAAGGACGGCATCTCCCCGCTCGGCCTCGCGCTCGGCGCTTTGGTTCCCACCATCATCGCCTACCTGTGTTTCATGCTGCTGCCCAGCGGCCATGCCGGTGAACCGGTGAAGGCCCCGGAAAAAGCCCCAGCCGCCACGGAAGAAGTGCAACCCGCTCCCTAACACCCGATGTTCACCGGACTTGTCGAAGCCACTGGAACCGTCCTCAGCCTGGAGTCGAAAGGCGAGCAGGCGCGGCTGCTGCTGGAAATCCCGTTCGCCGCCGAACTCGCGCCCGGCGACTCGGTGGCGATCAACGGCTGCTGCCTGACGGTGGCCGATCTGACGGAAAACGGCACCGCCTTCGATTTGTTAGCCCAGACCCTGCGCGTCACCTCGCTGGGCGGACTCGCCGCCGGCTCCCTCGTCAATCTGGAGCGCGCGATGATGGTGGGCGACCGCTTCGGCGGGCATTTCGTCCAAGGTCACGTCGATGGCATCGGAAAAATCACCCGGCTGGAAGCGAGCGGCCAGGACCACATCGTCGGCGTCTCGCTGCCGCCGGAAATCCACCGCCTCTGCATCGACAAGGGTTCCCTAACCCTCGACGGGATCTCGCTCACCATCGCCGAGCTGACGGCGGACGGCGCGGTTTTCTGGATCACCCCGCACACCTGGGCGGAGACGCATCTGCACGCCGCGCGGCTCGGCCAATCGATGAATCTGGAACCCGACATGCTCGCCAAATACGTGGACAAGCTGCTGCACGCCCGCGGGCTGGCATGCTGAAGGAAAGGGTGTGGCAAAAGCCCGCATCAAAAGCCCGTTTGGATTCCGTGCGTTCTTTGGCGGCAACTCGTTTTCCTTTCCCGGATCAAAGATAGCAGGCGATCGGACACCTCCGCCCTTGCCAGCCACCGCCGGAATGTTTCAATCCCGCCGTGAATAAAGACGACCGCGAATTTCTCTTCCACCTGCTCGAAACCCCCAGCCCCACCGGCTTTGAAATGCGCGGCCAGCAGGTCTGGGCGGATTGGATCAAATCGTATGCTCCGGAAGTCGCCTGCGACGCCTACGGCTCCACCTGGGCCACCCTCCCCGGCAAGTCCAAGCGCATCGTGATGCTCGAAGCCCACGCCGACGAGATCGGCTACATGATCAAACACATCGACGACAAGGGCTTCCTCCGCATCGACCGCGTCGGCGGTTCGGATGCCGCCACCGCGCGCGGCCGCCGCCTCACCATCCTCGGCGACAAGGGCCCCGTTTCCGGGATCATCGGCAACACCGCCATCCACCTCCGGCGCGATGAGGCCGGCCATGAAAAAGCCCCCGCCGTCCATGATCTGTGGGTCGATGTCGGCGCATCGAGTGCCGCCCAAGTCGCCGCGCTCGGGCTGCGCGTCGGCCACCCCGCCGTCTATCAGGACGGGCCCTTGGAACTCGCCCACAAGCGCCTGATCGGCCGCGCCATCGACAACCGCATCGGCGGTTACATCATCGCCCAGGTGATGAAACGCATTGCCAGCGGCAAGAAAAAACCCGCCCTCACCCTGCTTTGCCTCAACGCCGTGCAGGAGGAAATCGGCGGCAACGGCGCGATGATGGCCACCTACCGGCTCAAGCCGGACCTCTGCGTCTGCCTCGATGTCACCCACGCCACCGACACCCCCGGCATCGACCCTAACAAATTCGGCTGCGTCAAGCTCGGCGGCGGGCCGACCCTTTCCCACGGCACCGCCAACCACCCGCACGTCGTCGAGCGGCTCATCGACGTGGCGGCCAAGGGCAAAATCCCGGTCCAGCACGAAGCCAGCAGCCGCTTCACCGGCACCGATACCGACAAGATCTTCCACTCCCGCGAGGGCATCCCCAGCGCCCTGGTCTCGCTGCCGCTCCGCTGCATGCACTCGGTGGTGGAGACCGCGCATCTCGACGACATCGCCCACACCATCGACCTCCTCACCGCATTCATCCTCTCGCTCACGGAAAAAGACGTTTTCTCCCAGACCCTCAAATGACAAAGGTAGCTGCGGCGTCCCGCCGCAGGCCGTTTCAGGAGCGTCTCGCTCCGACTCTCATCCATCAGCCACAACCGCAGCCGCTGCCACAGGAGCTGGCGCGCTTGGCGGCGAGTTTTGCTTCCAGCGCGATCGCGGTGGGGGTGATCGACAGTCCGCCGAGATTGGTGCAGCGGACTTCGCGCGGCATTTGTTTGGCGACCTGTTTGGCGGTTTCGATCACCTCGTCGAGCGGGATGACCTGG